>CAXUIG010000230.1:0-10594 GCA_964250845.1 uncultured bacterium
AATTCTAATGGGTAAGCCGAGTTAACGATCGCCCACTTAGTCTAAAGTTCAGTTGTCAAAGTTCTCAATGGATTTGTAAATTTCAGAGTTTGTTCCTCTGCGCACGAGCGCATCCACAATGCGCTCAAGATTGCGATCGCGTAAATCACCCGCGCCGCTGTATCGCAGGGGTTCGTCACCACGTTCCCGATCTGGAAACCATTTGAAGCGGTAAACACTTCGCTCAGCATCATGCTCTGACTTGCGGGGTTTGAGTAAATAATGCGGTCCTGCATCAATATGGTACGCCGGACTCGCCTCCAGGAATGAGGTCGCCGAGGTCATTAAAATAGCTGGACCGGGATGTTCGCCGTCTGCGTCAAATAGGCGATGAAAACGGTGCATCAACATCCGGGGAGCACCGACAAAGGTAATGTAAGACAACTCCACATTGCGGGCAACTGTCCGAGTTGTCAGGGCTTTTAAGAAGCTGTATTTCACGCCCGAAAAAGAACCCAGAATGTTTTCTGGAATCACCTTGCGGAGTTCCGGTGTGGCAGTTGACTCCACAATCGGTTCCCGAATCATTCCCTCTGCCACCATAGTTCTTGTTCCTGGCACGATGCGCTGGTAGCCCAAGATCATAAAAGTGACAGATACCAGCAGCGTGATCACATCTCCTGCCTCTAACGGCGGTGAACTACTGGGAAAGCAAATTTGGAGAAATAATTCCGCGATCTCTTCTACAATCTTGTCGCGTTTCTGAATCAAATTCTCAGCTAAGTAACGACGGAAGTGCTGAATCAGGGTTTTCCACTGGTGGTCAAGTGTGGCACGGGCGATGACCAAAGTTTTAGCACATAAATCCGCTTGAGTCCAATCATCGTTCTCAACGCCAGTGCGATTATAGAAAGCACAATAAGCGGCTCTTTCCCAAAACTCTTGCAATGCTCGACTTTTAGTGAAACCAATTTTGACTTCTTGGTCATCGAGGCGATCGCGCTTGGGAAATTTCTCTAATCCATCAAGAAGATCACTGATAATTCTCAACACTGTTAACAACTGATTTTCATATCGCTCTCCTACCCGTGAGTCCGGCATATTTTGAACGGCAGTGATGAGAGAAGTATTGTGGTTGCCAAACTCCGCCAAGTCACGGCTATAAAGCTCCACATCACGATCCAAGAGTCGATAATTCTCACCACGGGCAAAACGGTTATGGATCTGTTCTTGAATCACGCGATGGATGGATTGGGTTGAGCCTGAGATGCTCAGAGTGGCGGCTCCATAGGCATCAAGAACAGATTGCACCATATCCGCTTCATCAAAAACCACAACGTCAAACGTGCGGGCAATCAATTCAAAATATCGAACCTGCTCGTGAATGGCATGAGGTGGCACTTGGGTATCCATTGAGCGCACATGTCCCACCCAAATATCCGCTTCAATTAACTCTCGTGGCGCTTTATTACGACCACACATAGTCCACACGGGGCAAAGGCATCGCTTCATTCGCCCCAACTTGTCCCCACCCTGCAAAATCTCCTCACAGGGCGCATACCCAAAGCCCCACATCGAAGTATCTGCTGTCGAAAAAGCGGGTAAGACACAGTTCATACTAAAAATTTCTGCCCCTTCTAAGGTGTGAGCAAAGCCACCATTCCCTCCGGTCGCCGCGATCGCCTCCGCCAGATTATCGGCATGTCGCCGCCGCGTCTCATCACTTTGACCGACCAGCATTCCAACCTTGACCCCATGAAACGCCAGGGCAACCATATACTGCCGTGCCACTTCAATAGAAGGAAACAAAAACATCCCTTTATAACCCTGTCCCCCTAGCCAGACCGCGATCAACATCAGGATGGTGGTTTTACCAGACCCTGGCAAACCAATCAAATGCTTAATATCCGCTAACTCAAGCGTGTCTTCTTCTCGTAGTCCATTGCCCAGTTCTGGCACCATGAGAGCAAAACGCTTAAAGCGACTTGCCCAGTTACCGGGTCGTCGTTCAGGAGATTCGGCTTCGCGAGCATCCATCTCTAACGCCAATGTATAAAGGTCACTTAGAGGAATGCGGATTGGTCCTTTGGGTAAGCGGTTGAGGGCATGGGTGCAACGGTTGGCAAGTGGAGCTGTAATTGGACCGAGCGGCACTCGTACAGCGAATGGCTCCTCTCCTAGAGCGACTGACATTGGCAGGCGCGGATTGGCAACAGTCGCTGCATGCAACTGATAAGGTATCGGCTCCTTTAGAATTTGCCGCGCTCGAGCAATCAATGGGTCTTCTAATGGATTTGTTCGTTTGAAGTGAAGTGTTTCAGCATCAATCTCGTACGATGCTTGAGTCTTGTTGCGGTAGTGGTAATCGTTATAGAGCGCTACGGCATGTTTAACCGACTGCTCTGTTACAAACGCCAGGGACATCTGCCGCATATTGAAAGCGGCTTGCCGAGCTTGCTTCAAAGTTGGTGCATTGAAAATACTTGCCATGCCCGACATCACCACGGGAGCATATTCCAGGGAGTCTGTCTGAATAAATTCCTCTATAAAGACGCAGAGCCAGCAGATTCGGTCTGCCCCTTTCCAAAAATCTGGTTTAATCCGCATACTGCATCCTTTTTAACAACTGAATCACTGAGGAAACAGGCAAAACTTCTAAGGTGGCGGAATCGCCGTTTTTATCCAAGGTGGACTGTAGGATCGAAAGGTAGCTGGGGTTGTCTTCGACAAGCTGGTCGCTTATGGCCAGAATGCGGCGGCGATAGTAAATTAGCCCGCCAATGCTGTGGTTGAGGCGTAGGGCTAACGATACGGGACTGGTGTAAGACTTGGCATCGATCCCAATCGCACGTTCATTAATTGATACATCGCATAGATCCGATTCTGGGTACAGTTCAGCTTGTAGCCCCTGTCTTAGAGCGGTATCAAATATAACCAATTCATCAATCGCTGGACCTGTCCAGTAGGTGAGAATTTGCGGCTTCGCAATCAACAAACGATCCTGGGTTGGAGCGAGTTTTTCAGACACTTTCGCCGGATTGCGACGGTTGCATTGGCGAATTGGACATCGTCCTTGTGGAAAATGCTTTTTGTGAGGCTGCGGTCGCATCAACGTACCACAGTGAGCACAACGGTAGGCTAACCCTTCCATCAGCCAAACCTCTGGCACTAGATCAAAGAATGTGTCGATAACCATCCCTTGTAGCCCAGTCAAGTCGTTATCTACCAGATAGTCCAGTAATTGGCGTTCTCCAATCAATGAATACCTGCCCAGCAACTCCCGTAAGGCGGTGTAGGCTCTGTTCTGGTAGCGACTCCCAAGCCGCTCAGTAGCCTCACGCAACTGAGTAAACAGGCGAGATTCAATCACATTGTCTTCGCCAAATGCCCCACTGAGGTTGGCAATCAAAGAACAGTCCGAAGTCGGCACCCGCAAGTCTGGATCAATCAGGTTCACTCCAGAAAAGCGAAAATCCGGTTGTCGAAAAACCCCTAGGTTCCACTCTTCGGAACCAAGCGGATAGCAGGCACGATCCAAAACCGAATGAATACAGGCAGCCCGATCCGGTAAGCTTTCTTCAATGTACAAACGACCTAATTTGCACATGGCTCGATAGATTTCAGGGAGCATACTGTCCTCTTGGCGCACAATGTTCCGAACTGAAAGCACCCGCTCATACTGTCGTAGAATTCCTTGTGCCAGCAATACGATCGCATCCTCAGCCAGATCAACGGTTTGACGATGTCCAGTCGGCAGTAACAAAGACGTGGTTTGAATGGCAGGCAACCAGGCGGGATCTTGACCATCTGCCTCTGAAATAACTTGTCGCTCCAAAGCATCGTCGGCAAAGGAGGGCAAAACTTGAGCAATAGCGGCAAGGGTCCACCCCTTCTTCAACAGGAGCGCCGTTGCCAATCCTTCCAAAATCTGCCGAAATCCGAATTCTCGCCCCTTGGGTTGCGACAGGAGTTGCTTCGAGCGCCACAACCGAACGGTCCGCAGGGCAGGGGGATCGATAGACAGCCCAAGCTGTTCAACCTGGCGTTTTAACTCCTTTGTCAGCGCCTCCGCAGTTCCTTGCCACTGGCGCACGTCCTCAAAGTACATGATTATGTAGACTCAACCAATTTACATCAATTAATGATTACACTAATTGATGTAAATTGGCATCTCAATGGATTTCTTGGATAAAGCTATGAATAGTGAAGCTGGAATTAACTGCAATGCATAAGTTAGAATCCCTATCTACTTGGAGGGAACTCAGAGGGAGCCTAGATTTACAAATAGATTGCACAGATAAAGCTTGCCTCTTTGAACGAAGCTGCTGTAGCTCATGCTGGAAAACTTGACCGCAATGACATAGTGTTCCCGCTCATTCAGAGTCATTTGCTTGTAAAACCCGTTAATCAGGTTATACACTTACAGCACACCGTTGTTGATCCGTCGCACCACTCGCCGTATCTGAGGAGGACTGTGGCTTCGTTGGTGTGAGCTGAAATTTTCTGCCAAACGTTGGCAAACATGGTAAATTATTGAGTAGTAAGTCTGTGAAAGTGCGACTCCAAAAAAGATTGAGTAGCCCTTAATCAAGTAAAAGGAGATCCCGATTGTATTGTTAACGCAGTACAATCAGGGATATATGATGCATGGTAGTACATTCTAAGCCATAATGTTAGGGTACCGCACGTCCAGTTAGCCGCCTATGGTACATCAGTTGCCGATGGCTGGTGCGAGTGGAGCCCGTGGATTTCCGCCGCCACCGATGCTGTTCGGACTGTTGTTGTCGACGATGGCAAGCGCTTTGAATAGCTTCATGTAGTCGTTGTAGAAGGACCCACTTGTGCATTGGAAGTCATAGTTGTAGGTATTGCGGAACTGATCTAAGACCCCGTGCTCCACTGATAATGCATCGGCGTCCCAAGCAGTATCGTCAACGACGTAGCCACCGTAGTTCTGCAGCGCGTAGAAAAGTTTATGCCCAGCCGGAGTCTGTAAACCAAGGCTCGTTTCCGTCACGCTCGGCGGGATTGCCAGCAGTGTCCCCTGAACTAGGCTTGGGTTAGTGCCTTTGTAGGAATTAGCGGCGTAGTTGTCGGCGTGCTGCGCTGGCCAGCGATATCCTGGATTCGATGCCGAGTAGTATAGATATTTCTGCGCCCAGAGGTTGATTTTCAGCGCATGCTGAATCGGAGTCGTGCTAGTAAGCTCGCTTAGACGGATGTCGCCGCCGATACTGGAGAGGCCAGACCCGCCATGACCTCCGGGTATGCCATTTCCGTAAATGCTGACGTCGGGAGTCGTCCGCCAGCCGTAAACGTTTCCACCCGCGCTACAGCGTGCTAGCGGGCTGAGCTGCACGAGAGTTTCCCCGTCGGGCATGAGGAAAGCGGACAGATTGTTAGGGGTACTGGTCGTTGTGGCATCCGGCATGATCACATTATCGGAAATCTGCATCGTCCCCTGGGAGTAGGTGCCTGTGCACCGCCCAGGTCCCCAGGCACCAGGGGCGTAGATTGATCGCACCGGATCTTTAGCATTGACTTTGTAGAAGTATTCCTCATCCGCCCCGGCAAAGTACGCCGATTGAATGTTCGCCGGTTTATATTGTGCGCCCGACCCGATGGGCATGTTCCATGGTGAAGTAGATGAGAACGGCCACAGCCACTTGTCGCGTGTGGAAGCGGCAGCAGGTAACGTCGAATAACTCCCGATAATAAGACTGCCGGTTACACTGGCTGCAAGTGCGATTTTGCTAAGCAGCCGACGGTTCTTGATTACAGTCTGAATAATGGACATGATCTCACTCCTGATGACGATTGCGCAATAGATAGGACAGTTGAAGAGTACATTCCGCACTCTCAACTGGGAAAATGGATAAGATTTGATTACAGCCAATCTGACAACCAAACTATTTGGTTGTTCAGTAATTCAGTTAGCTTGAAACTACCTAATGTGCAGTTCAAAAGGCGGGATTGTTATTGAAATATCATGAAATTCCAACACTTAATGCACGATGAAATGCTCTGGATGCGGACGTTTAAAGGTAGTTTTCTAAAACTCAACTACAAAACAAACTTAACCCTAACTATGAGCTATATCCCAGCGAAAATTCACTGAATTTTCCGGCTTTGTATCCCAGGAAAATTCAGTGAATTTCCGCACTAAATTTTTCTGAGCTGGGTCAAGTGGGTGAAGCGCTAAATTTCACTGTAACGGCAATAGTTTACTAGCACCGTAAAATAACTTAAGTTAATGTACGGTGCTACAGGAGAGGGTGTGGGGTTGCAGTTCTTCTACACCCTACAAGAAAGCGCGAAGCGCATTGACTCTCCCTAAGCCAAAGCAACACTATATGTAGAGTTTAAAATATCTCTGGAACCGCCTGGAATCACAAGGGCATGCCCGTGTTTCCCCCAGTCGCGCTCGTGAGATAGTGCGCGACTTGGAAGGAGAAGTTCGGCTATTTCGTCGCCACCACAGCCAGATTCCAGGCAAAGCGCTTGATCAACGGCATCTTTTTCAAAATTACGTCTAAATTCTCTAACCGCCGGTATTCTGGTTCCAGTCTTGCCTGTTCAATAATGATTTTTTTCCAGTAACGCTCCTGATTCGGGTCAACTTTTTCAATCAAATAGAAGCGTAAGAAAATCCACAGAGTTGCCAACCAAAACGTATCGTAAGTCGTTCTGGAAAACTGGGACTGCACAAACTTGACGATATTAATGTCAAGTGGTGTTTCATCCTCAGTTCGCACCGAAGTTGCAAGGCGACGGTACACATTAATAATTGGGTTATGCCTCAAGGGATCCCAAAAACAGGCTTTCCCACCCGGCTTAAGAACCCGGTGCATTTCCCGGATAGCAGTTTCAGGCTCTGGCAAATGGTGCAGCAAATTCGAGGCGTAAACGAAATCGAAGGTATTGTCAGGACAATCAAGAGCGATCGCATTCATCGTGCGCCCCTCTATGTTGACGCCGTTAGCCGCTGCCAGCTGCAGCGCCACTTCCACCATACCGGAAGAATAGTCAGATGCTACACAACGCGCCCCTTTTTTGGCAAAATAGACGCTGTTTTCCCCAGCACCACACCCTAAATCTAGCAGGCGTTTGCCGCTAATATTCCCCATATGTCTGAGGATGAACCGATTTTCTGGGGCTGTGGAGGCTTCAAAGTAGTCCTTAACCCTGATTCCTTCTACATCAATAGTCGATGCCCACTGATCGTGAAATCTTTTCTCTTTGTCAAATACATCTTCTCGCATAATGCTCAAACAGAGCTTTAGAATGGCTAAACCATGCTCCCGAAGTACTCCTTTATTATTCCAATATACAACGAGGAAGAAACGCTTCCTGAACTTTACCGCCGTGTTCGTGCCGTCATGGACCGGATGGACGGTCCCGTGGAATTAGTCTTGGTCAATGATGGCAGCCGGGATCACTCCTTACAACTCATCCGGGATCTTCATCACAACGACCAGCGGATTTGCTACTTGAGCTTGGCTCGTAACTTCGGACACCAAATCGCAGTAACAGCTGGCCTAAATTTTGTCCGCGGTCAAGTTATCGTCATCCTCGACGCCGACTTGCAAGATCCACCAGAACTAATCCCTGCTCTGATTGAAAAGTGGCGACAGGGCTATCAAGTCGTTTATGCCCAGCGCACCCAACGCCGCAAGGAGGGCTGGTTTAAGCGCTGCACCGCCTATTTCTTTTATCGCCTGCTTCAGCAGCTTGCAGATGTAGACATTCCCACCGATACCGGCGATTTTTGTCTGATGGATCGGCAAGTCGTGGACGTCCTCAACCGGATGCCAGAGCGCAACCGCTATATTCGTGGTCTGCGCTCCTGGGTTGGCTTCCAGCAAACAGCAGTTCGGTTTGAGCGCGATCCCCGCTTTGCCGGTAATGTCAAGTACACCTTTGGCAAATCCTTGGCGTTAGCTGTGAATGGCCTAGTGTCCTTCTCAAAGGTGCCACTGCGACTCTCAACCTATATTGGGTTACTAGCAGCTATGGCGGCAATTTTCATGGCTTTATTAGTGCTTTATTGGCGCATTTTTGTGCCGCATTCGCCTTTAACCGGATTTACAATTATTTTGGTGGCGATTTTCTTTCTTGGCGCTGTCCAGCTGGTCAGTATTGGTATTCTGGGGGAATATGTCGGGCGAATCTACGAAGAAGTCAAAGGCCGACCGCTCTACACCCTAGCAGAGGTAGGTGGCTTATTCGGTAAGTCTAAGTGCTGTGACCAACCTGGGCAACTTCAGAGCAGGGAGTAGGTGCTCGATTTCCCACACCCGTTATTAGTGGCGAACAGTAAGTAGAGGCAGCGGTGACGCTGCTGCATTAGCTACTAGTACTCATAAGGAAATTATATAACAATTTCCTTATGACTTTTAATGACAGTATCTGACTGACACACCTGAATTTATAGCTTAAACTCAAATTATTAGTCACCTTTAGCATCACCTGATTCACTGATTGGCGGTGCCACTGAATCTGGATGTTCCTATAGTTGACGCCGCCCTACTCTGGAGCGGTTGGATAACAGTAGCTGCGCAGACAAAACTAACCATCGCATATTTCTTCAGTTTGAAAGGCAGCTCAATATTGAGTTTAGCCGATTCCAATCATATCGACCCTCAATACAAGCATATCCATGAAGTAGTTGGCGATATTGAGGTGTGGTTTTTAGGAATGGAATGTGATGGGGGGACCGGCAACTTGCCTATATGGTCCATTATTAACCAAATTATTACCTAGGAAGTCAGCACCATAAGGAGCAAGAGGTCTTGAAATGGATGTATTGAATGTCTCGGCCAGCTCTGGGAAGAGCTTGCTTAGCCATGAAGAGAGTGACAGCAAGCCGTACCCCTGTGACTTGCCGCTCTTGACGGAAGCTGAGCGCTTGACCCTGCTAGTGGAGTGGAATGACACCCAGGCTTCCTACCCCAAAAACTTATGTATTCATGAGCTGTTTGAGGCGCAGGTGGAAAGGTCTCCCGACGCCATAGCAGTCGTCTTTAAAGAACATCAGTTGACTTATCGGCAGCTTTGGGCCCGAGCGAACCAACTGGCGCACTACTTGCGTGTACTAGGTGTGGGGCCGGAGGTCAAGGTCGGTATCTGTACTGAGCGCTCCCTGGAGATGGTGGTGGGACTGCTGGGAATCCTGAAGGCCGGTGGAGCTTATCTGCCCCTAGACCCAGGGTATCCATTAGAGCGGCTAGCCTTGATGTTAGAGGACGCGCAGGTGCCAGTGCTGCTGACCACTGAGCACTTAGTAGAGGGACTACCGACAACTTGGGCCCAAGTGATAAGTCTAGACTCAGACTGGGAGAGCATAGCCCAACACAGCGAAGCCAACCCTCCCCACAGCACAACACCTGACAACTTAGCTTATGTCATCTATACCTCCGGCTCCACAGGCAGACCCAAGGGAGTGGAAATTCAACATCGCGCGTTAGTCAATCTGGTCAATTGGCACCAGCGCGTCTACAACGTGACGCCACAGGATCGAGCAACTCAGCTCGCAGCACCAGCATTTGATGCATCGGTATGGGAGCTGTGGCCTTACCTTACCTTAGGAGCAAGCATTCATATCCTGGGTGAAGAAACCCGTGTGTCTGTGTCAAAGCTCAAGGCATTCCTAGCCGAGTCAGCAATTACCATCTGTTTTCTGCCAACGCCACTCGCGGAGGCCATTTTGGCCGAGCAGTGGCCGCACGACTTGGCCTTGAGAGCCCTATTGACAGGAGGGGATAAGCTCTATCGAGTCCCCCAGAAAGCTCTACCCTTTTGCTTGTTCAACCATTACGGGCCAACAGAAAACACCGTTGTGGCCACATGGGCACCAGTTGCTGCCTTTAGATCCACCGATGCCCCTCCGCCCATCGGTCGCCCGATTGCCAACACGCAGATTTATCTACTGGACTCGGATCTGCAACTTGTCCCCATTGGGGTGACTGGCGAGTTGCACATCGGCGGTGACGGGTTGGCCCGGGGCTACCTCAATCGCCCTGAGCTAACCAGTGAGAAGTTCATTCCCAACCCCAACAGTAACTCGCCCGGCGCGCGCCTTTACAAGACGGGCGACTTAGCTCGCTACCTGCCGGATGGCAACATCGAGTTCCTCGGACGCATTGACCACCAAGTGAAGATTCGCGGCTTCCGCATTGAGCTGGGTGAGATCGAGACGGTGCTGAGCCAGCATCCTTCTGTTCGCGAGGCCGTCGTTCTGGCTCGGGAGGATGAACCAGGCGCTTGTCGCCTGGTGGCTTATATTGTCACTGAAAAGAAAAGTACACCCGCTAGTGAGTTGGGCCGCTTCTTGGAGGAGACTCTGCCTGACTATATGATACCTAAGGCCTTTGTAATGTTGGATGCCCTGCCTTTGACGCCCAACGGCAAGGTAGATCGCCGTGCTCTGAGGGTGCCCGATCAAGCTAGGCCCGAGTTGCTCTTAAGCTACGTCGCCCCCCGCACCGCAGTAGAGTCGGTGCTGGGAGAAATCTGGACTCAGGTTCTTGGTGTCAAGCAGGTAGGCATCCACGATAACTTTTTTGGGCATGGTTCAAAAACAGCCAATTTTGGGTAACAAAGCAGGCGAAAGCTA
>CAXUIG010000231.1:0-10548 GCA_964250845.1 uncultured bacterium
AAAAACCATACGGGAGAGTGCTTTGAGGCAATTCGCTTACATCGAACTCAGGTCATTGGGTTGCAGGTAGGTATAGAGAACACTTTTGAGCAAAGCATCCAGGCGTTTTTTTCGCTCAACTGCATCAATCCCGTAGCTGAAGTTGTGGGGATTGTAGCCTATCCGAAAAGCTTCCAAGTTTAGAACGGTGGCATATAGACCAGAACTGATCTGCACATTAAAAGGAGTTGGGTTGTCTGTGCCATACTTAGCATGGAAGTAGCTCTGGGTTTTGACCAGGGTAGGTAAGCCAACCACAGCCCCAAACTCAATCACAGACTCCCGCTTCAGGGTCTTGTTGCCCTTTACAGTGACCATAAAGCCCTCTAGGTCACTAATTACACAGCGCTCAAGTATGGTATTCGTATTTGTAACAAGATCAACCTCCTCCTTATCCTCCTTTCCCTTTTGCTTAATTGTGGCAATCTGCATCTGCCCATTTTCTAGGTCATAGCCGATGCGATCGGGATGAAATTGCTTACCTCCCTCTGAGAGAGCCAACCCACCTTCGGTAGCAATGCGATGCAGATGTTCAGCCTGAATGTGCTTGAGCATATCGCCCGAAACCCCATTCACATACTCAGGCTCATTCATGTCCTTCTGGATAATGTAGTAACGCCGGGTAAGAGATTGATTCCCTTCATTCCCCTCATTGTTCAGGGCATGTAACTGCCAGGACAATAAGCCACTAATTGAAATCGAATAGACCGGAAACTTTGCATTAATCATCGTCAGATTCTCCTAGATTCTCAGATTCTTCTATGTTGCCCAATTCCTGCTCAGTACTCACATCCGCATCCTTATCTTCAAGCTCAACATTCTTAGGTTTAGTCCATCTTGCATACCCGTAGGCAATCAGCAAGTTAGCCACCAAGACTGCATCGAAATCTTCCACCAGTTCAATCAGCCTGTCCAAATCCTCCTTGGTTGTCCAGACTCTTTTCAAAGGCTTCCCTTCCTTCAGAAGTTGTTCAGAAAGGCGTAAATTCTCATGCTCATACTTGGCAAGAAAATCAGCGATTTCAATCAAAAAGTCTTTCTTAGAGCCTGACTGACCACTCAACCGCTGCGCTAAGCCGTAATTACGTTGCCAATCAAGCTCTATGACTCCATTTTTGGTTTGGACTTTACCGGCAAAAACCGTTGCCTGATTGATGGCTTTAGCAATGCGGAGAAAACTTGGGTCTCTGGTGATTTGGGTGAAAGATGAGTCTTTCTTGGTCATAGTGTTTAGTCCTGATAGGGAAAATAAGCGGGGGGGTCTTGCCTTAGGGTCTGCCAGACGTTTGATGACATAATCTGCGTAGCTAACCTGAAAGGGGAAAAAATTGCGTAGATTGCTCCCAGTGATAAAGTCTCGATAGGTAGCCAACAGTTCGCTGTTACCTTCCTCTGCTGACAGGGAACTGATGACAGATAGATGCTCTTTTAAGACCGTCTGATAATCCTGTAATTCATTATAGTTTTCGGGGTGAACCCAACCAGGAAGTCCCAGCGTGAAGACTTCTTTGACACCATAGACTTGTCCTTTCTGACCAAAGTGAGTTCCAAAAAATCCTCTGACAAAGTGATTGGGCGGCTGACATATTTCTAACTCATCTTCTGGTCGTTCTGTTGCCTGAGCCTCGTGACTTTTAAGCAGTTCCTGACAGAAACGTAGCACCAACTCTGCATCAAAACGGGCAATGCCATGACCACCGCCCGGAGGGTTAAATTTACGCAAATCATCCAGGACGCTTTGGTATTTTTCAAACTTGATATCTTGGGGGACAAGGGCAGTTACCCGCCAGTCATAAACTCGTTCCGCAATCTTGACCCTTTCGGAAATGCCAAAGGCAAATAAACCATTGGCAATCAGCCATAGGCTCAGCCAATCAGCTTTCTGAGGATCTATCTTATTACTATCCGCTTTGATCCGACTGACCCCCTGAACGGCTGTAGGCAGAAAAATCTTAACAGCACTGGCCTGATCTGGTAGCTTGCATCCGGTTTCTCGCTTAAAAATCTCAGCAACCAGCTGGACTTTTGCATTCAGACTAGAATGGTTCTCCTGGCTGAACGCTTGTAGTAATGAAGTGACTAAAAATCCATACTTGTCTCCAATTTCCCATCCTTGAAGCCACAGGTCGTTATGGTTTTTGTCATGGCGCATTGAGGTGAGAATGACACCATTTTGAGTTTTCGGATCAGGTGGTTTCGGAGCTTCTTCTCCCCAATCAGCTTTACCACGATTCTGAAATAGATACTCTCGGTACACTCTTCGGGCTTCGCTATGCTCCACCGTATTGAAGGGTGTTGTTTCATTCGGTAGCTTACTCCGATCCGTTTTTTGACCACAGACTGGCGCAAAGGGGTCAGTATAGTCAAGCTTGGCAATCGATTCTAGAGCAACAGGCTTTTTGAACTGAATGCGGTAGCATGTACCCTCATCCACAAGCTGCATCTCTGTTTTCTGCTTAGTTTGCTCCAAGGCATACGCAGTTATCCGTGCTAAACCCAACATCAGGAACGTATCAGCATAGGTATTGAATCGTTTGGTTACGAACAGAGCTTTAATCATCTGTGCCTGTGACTCAGCTAGTTAGACAATCTTACTCTCCGCCTAGAAGAGGGGTCTTCCAAACGAACTCGTGCTTGCTTGTTATTCGAGCTAAAATGCTTAGACATCGAGTGTTACCTCAAAAAACACATAGCTATCTAGAGCGGCTGAACAGACAAATTCAGCCGTTTTGGAAGTGGTGACACGAGCGAGCGTCTCTGAAGTGCAAATTCAGGGGCGCTTTTTAACTTACCCAAAATCTAACATAGTTTGAGTAGTACTTATAGGCATATGAATACTTTAAAAACTTCAATACCATCTACAAGTGCTATATTTAGGTTTGGATGGCAGACAGGTTGAGCTAAAACTGTTTAGATGAGTATGAATCCCTATAAGGGACTGAAACTTCATCTGCCTTGAAGTTCTTCTAAACAACTCATCAGTCTGCTATCCTTAACTATTCATACAAAGCTTCGAGCAACAGATAGCCTTAATTTGTTGAAAGAAGTCAGTGAGCGCTGTATAATTTAATTTTCCCTGTTTTGGGTACGGGGTGGGTCGCAACTTAATGAATCCCCGCCAGAGGACTGAAACAATCATCTCTCTTTGCCTAGGGCGAGTGATGCCGAGTTTCAACCTCATGAATCCCTGCAAAGGGACTGAAACTAGACAAGTGTTACTTTTTATGCTGAACTGAGCGTTGATCGCATAATCTTAAAGCTCGGACTACCAGCAAATACAGGTGCAGATACTCTGTCTGGTCTTTCTCAAACCTATCTAGATCAAAATCGAGATTTGTGTGGTAATCAAGTTTTCTTAAGTTGGCTTTTGGTAGAGGAGGGTGTTGGGGAAAGAACTTGGCGCGGGTTAGGCTATCCCAGCTTCTGGAAATGACTGCCTGCGTCTGGGAATGGAGTTTTATTGTTGAAGGTAGTTTATCTGCCTTTGCCCAGGCAGAGTGATGCCTACCCGCTGCCATGACAACAGCATGGGCAATATAGCCGGACTGTTCGCCATCTGCACCAAAGTAATCCTGGAGTAGAGGGACTAAAGATTGTTTGAGAATATCTCGCCCGATAAAGGCACTCTCAACGGCATGGGGGGGACGACGGTTTGTCTTTTCGTAATCTCTCCGTGCTTTCTGCTGGGTGGCATTTGCTGGCTCAGAATCCGTATGTGCCAACAGGTGTGACTGGGGATTTTTACCCTTGAATGAGGAGTGAGCGATCGCCTGCCATCCCCGCATAACCTCCTGCCACTTGACCTGAAGTTTACCGAGATCATGGATCAAAACTGCAAAAAACACCAGGTACTCAAATAGGGCTTCTGTTTCAGCCTCTGTTGCATGGGGGAAAATTCTTGCTCTGATGAATTGCCCCCCTGGTTGCAGCAGTTCATCCCGAATACTGGCATAAGTGACCTCAGAGAGTTCGCCATTTTTCAGCCGCTCAGTTTTAAAAGCCTGGCGCCAGCAAGTCCACATACAACCTAGATGCCCAACATAGGTATCCATGTGATAGATATACTCACTTACTGGCGACTTTTGGGGCTTTTGAGAGGAGCAGAAGCGATTTCCACGCTCATCCTCATCGATGCTGATCAGTAGCCCAACTCTATCGTCATAAGAGACATAGCGAGGATTAACTAAAATTCTGACACTGGTAATCAGAGCTTCACGGGATGTAATTGGAGTCCAGGCAGGCTGGCTGTAGGCTTCTGCGGCTTTACCCTTTGGTGCTTCAATCCGCCTAAACACCCACTCTATTTCGTACTCCCGATTTTGAATGTCTCGCCATATTTTACACAGAGCCGAAATAGATACTGAAAAAGCCTGTAATTTATTGGGGTCAATCTCTTGATTGTCCAGATCAATTAGAGTAGCTTCTTCCCAAACAAAGATACTGCGACTGTCTACTAATCGAATCAGCTCAGTGGCAGCAGAGCGATCGCCTGTGAAAACAGCACTTTTGAATTTTTCTTCAAAGTTCATCTTGTTATTTTGTCTCCGCTTAGCTTGAAGCAGGTCTTCGTGTCGATGAACTTGATTAATCCATGCTTCTTCTAGGCGAAACCCAACATTTTTGTTAACTTTATCTGAGCCTGTATGCTCCTGTAAAATTTGCCAAGTTAATTCACAACTTTCATTAGAGTAGGGTAAGAAAATTTGCTTCTTTTCAGAAGTTTCCTCTGATTCCGTATCCAAATCTCTTTCGGCTAGCTCGGAGTGAATCTGGTTAACCTGAAATGACCAATAGGCATAGACTTCACCCTGTTCACCCTGAAATCTCGCACAGCGACCTGCACGTTGCAGGAGAGAGTTCATAGGGCATAGGTGAGTGTGCATCACTTCACAGGTGATATTCATTCCAGCTTCAATTACCTGTGTAGAAATCAGAACATAGCAAGTTCCATCATCATGCTCTCGCCAAACAGCAGCAAACTTATCTTTCAGTTCAGTTTCTTTTTTAGCTCTATCTTCTGGTAAAAATCTGGAGTGTAGCAGAGTAATTTTTAACTCACCGTCCTGATCTAGTTCCTCTAAATCTCTAAAAAGTCCCTGGGATTGAGAAACTGTATTGCAGAGGACAATGACTCGTCGCCGCTGACGGCTATGAATGTCATTTAGGATCACATCGGCAGTCAACGGCTCAGAGACTGCTCGAAAGGTACGACAGCGTTTACCCTCAATCGCGTGTAAATCTGAGTCTTCAACCCTAACAATCTCCATCGTCAATCATCCTTTTTATCTGAGCTGCGAGTTCATCCGTCAAAGTAGCGGTCATGAGCAAAAAGGGTGAAATTCCTTTGACCTGCTCCAAAACCTTAAGGACTGTGGTAAAAGACCGATCAGGATCAAGTAGGTGTAGTTCATCAAAGACAAGATAAGAAGCAAAAATAGCAGCAGAATTGACATTGGCAGACCCTCGACCTACTGAGTAGGGAATATTTAAGAAACTGCTCAACATCTGGTCAATCGTACAAAACACAATGTCACCCTCAAATCGGGGGTCTTCCGGGTTCTCTCCGGTTTGTAGAGTTACTACAAGGGGGCGAGATACCTGACTAACCTTTGACCATTGTTGAACTAAGCATTCGGCTCTCTGTCGTAAGCTGTTGGCTAAAGTTCTCAAAGGCACGACGTAAATCAACTTGTTGGGAAAGCCTTGGGGAAGATGATTTTGTAGCTCTTTGGCGAAGAGGACGGGTGCGATCGCGGTTTCGGTCTTACCTGAACCTGTGGGCGCTCTCAGTAAGACATCTTGACGATTAAGGATTTTTAGAATGGTTTCTCGTTGGAAGTTCCGTGGGCGAGGTCCGACTAATTTTTCAAAATATTCATCAATGCAGGAGTGAATTTCATCAATTGTCATGGATCTACAAAAAACTCTTTTTTTAGATGTAAAGCAATGCTGTTCACTTCAGCCAGATTCCGCCCTGTGGTTTACGGTACAAATGAGTGTGCTTCTCATCGTCCTCTCCTTTAGTTTTCTAGGTTCACTTCTGTACGCCCCATACCCAACCGAGTTTTTACCCCTGTACCTGAAAACCGTGCATAGTGAATGAGTAGATTTGCAACATTTGCCAGTAAGGGGTCAGTACGATGCAAAACTTGAAGGGTTACTTTCCCAGTAAAGCCGTTTACCTTGCCACTGTGAACTTGAAATGAGCTGGTTTGCAGCTTGTGGCGACTGAGCGCGATCGCCCCTTCCAAGTAACCTATCAACTCATCACTACCTAAATACACTGGGGCAAAATGATTCCAGCGCTCTAACCAACTACGAAACATTAGGTTAGGAACAGGCAAGGGGAGGAAGGTGCGCTGATGGGCGAACGCAGTGGGAGTGGTGAACTTTAGGTCGAAGTGTCTGATGGGTTCTGGCTCGGCTGCAACTAACGTGTGATAAAGATTTTCATAGCTGCTAGTGTCATCTTCCCGATTAACTACATCAAACTTGGCTCCCAGGAATTCTAGAGAAGGGGATAAGTCCAGAGAGGCGATCGCCTTTGATGGTGTTTCCTGTAGTCCACAAACCGATAACTGGTAAAACTCCTCGGGACTGAACGTCAAGAAATCTCTGGAGGCTGAACAAAACCCCGTAATGCCGGAATAAGTGACGGATGGAATGGAGTTGCCTCCCAGTTCCAAACGCATGCGGCGGTGTAAATCTTTTACCAACTCCAGTCCGTAAGAACGAGGCAGTACAGTTGGCTCAGATACAATCAGTGTCCAGGTAGAACGAATCAGCATAGCTATAGCACCTTAAACTTAACCCATCCAGGCACAAACTTGATCTCCCTACTTGATCCAGCTACAACTCGCCTAGACTTGGGAGCTTCAAAACCTGGTGCTTTCAGACCGCAGGTGTCTCGGATTTCTTGTCTCAAATCATCTGGCAGCAGCAAGTTAATTGTTGTGCCAGTCATGCCACTAGCCCAACCTAGCCTAAGACCGTAGGAACATTTTTCTGGAGCATAAAATTCTCGAATAGCGTCAAAGTCTAAATTTATGCTCTGACCATTATTATCCTTAGCATTGGGATTATTACTAACCTCCTGCCAATAATCATGCTCCTCGTCCCACTGATCTTGGGCAAATTCCTGACAGATTTTCAAGATGTCATCTACCGTCTTAAACGGTATCTGCATTCCTTGTGTATGGTGAAACCAAGATAGCATAGTTGAGTCTAGGCTGATGGTGAACTGAGTATTAACATTACATACTATCTCTGTAAAAATGGGAGCCTTATATTTTGCCTTCCCGTCTTGAAAATGGCTGGAGACAATTACCTCAGCAACAACTGGTAAATTCCTCGGTACAGATTGCCTTCTTTTGTTAAGTACGTCATGCTTCAAAAGAGGCTCAGAATCGGTGATGTGAACAGCTCGCATTATGTCAGTGTTCGGTCCTTGCTTGGAACTGACGGGTTGATCTTGATAGCTGAGAGCGAAGTCAGTAAACAGCGGCTCCATAAAAAGTTTGTCATCTGCATCCTTTGCTTGCTGCCTGAGATTTCCCATAGTCTTACGGAGTTTACGCTCAATCTCACTAATTTGGTGTGTTAGTGGAACCTGATATCGCTCTTTGTGTTTGAGCAGGTGGTAGGCGATCGCTGTTCTTATTGCCCCCTTAATAGATGAACCTGGGATGTAAAGTTGCCCCATGCCATTGCGGATCATGGGATACAGGTCAGTAATCTTCTGGGTTGTCCACTTGAGGCTACTGGTTTGTTGAGGAAAAATCCGTTCCCCGTTCAAGTCTTTAGCAGTTTGCCAGCTATTTCCAAAGACATCTTCCAGTAATGAGGTGATGTCCTCTCGGTCTTCAATTCTGTGGATATAGTCCTCCAACCATCCCCGCTGGTAAAGAGTCTTGGCGAGAGCCTCTTGATTGGGAAGATACACCCGCTTGCCAGTTTGGACATATTCAAAGGGACTCAACTTAGAAACAGCTGACCCAATGTGCAGAATGGGACTGGTTAGTTGAATCCGTCTAATTTCATAGACCTCTGGCTTACATAGAGCAGTTTCAGGAGCAGCCATTGTTATTCACCCTGTACCTTAATTGGCAAACTTAGACTAATTCCACTGCGATAAACCTTGTGGTCTCTAAAGCCCCTTGGTGTCACATCAGCAAGTTTTCCTTCGGGAACGGCAGGAAAAACTGAGCCTTCAGTGAACATCTGGACGGACTGACGACGCAACTGCCTCCCATCAGAGCATGGAGAAGCAATCCATCCGCCTCGCTCTTGCAGTTCATAACTGGCTACTGGTGTCGGCGTTTCTGTTAGTAGATCGCGGATCTTAGATGATTCATCTGTCCAAAACAGACTTATAAGGCTGTGATAGTTCACCCCAGAAAATTCAATTACGTCTTTCCAAAGAGGGGTTAACTCAGTTGACCGATCAAGTTTGAACTGCCCTGCACCACTTGAGCGTTCTCCCCCAATACCTTCTCCCCCTATAAAATCTAAAACGGCAAAAAAAGTATTTTCCAGGTCTGAATTAGAAAAATGAACCAAAAAATACAAGCCTGATAGACTCTCAATATCTTCACTGTCATTGCCATTTAGCTGCCACTGATATTGCACAAACCCTATGTAGTAGAGGTTAGTCGCCCTGGTAGTGCGATCAACTGCGATTTTGGGAACTTTGCTAGACTCAAAAGCTTTGCTGTAGTCAAAGGTTCCAGCCTGGGATAACGCTCCGCTAGTTTGACCTTTGATTTTGTCAGTTAATTCTTGGCGATCGCTCTGTGTAAATCCATCTCCCTGATACCAGCGTTGCCAGATTTCCAAGGGCAAGTACTTTAGGTTTTTGTAAGCCTTGGTAAAGTCCAAGTCATTCCCAACTGGATAGTTAAGGGGCTCCTTGAGAGGACGGGGCAAGTAATAGACGGGCTTTCCATCTAGTTGCCGATAGATAAATGTAGAACTCAGGCGAAATGGCGGCTCTGGTTGAGTGTTAAATTGCTGCAACAAATCCGTAGCAGCGTCTTTCCCAAACAGTTTGGCGTAGGTACTCATCCAAGCGCTAAATAGCGTGTCCGATCTCACCCGTTCACTGGTTTCTTCCATGCCAATACCCAGTTTACCAAAATGGGCAGTACTGCGACCGAACTTAAGCCTGATTAACTTCCAGACACTCATGAGCCGCTCCCACTTCCTGTTTGTAAACGCTGCTGGATTTTTTCTATCAAGCTGCCGAATTTTTCTAGTAAGTCCTCGGTGTTATCTCTAGTTGCAATTGGAGTGCGAAAATCTCCACCATCACCTGGAAATTGACGATACTGATCTAGGTCACGATAGAAAAATTGGAAGTCCAGAAACTTGACTTTGCCGTAGCCTCTGGAACCATGCCCACCTAGAGCATCTTCTTCGAGGACAGCAAGAGCGATCGCCAAGTTCTGCAAATCTTTCTCAACCTGCTTTTTGTCTTCAATGGTATAAACCAACTCAAAGTCAAACTTGGCTCCCTTTGGTATGCGCTCTAACTGTCTTGGATTAGCTGCTGCTGTAATCCGGTCAAGCCCATTTTCAAACTTCCACTCGGTCATGTACAGCCCAGTATCAATCTTTTCAAGAGCATCAATAGATTCTTGTAACAGATGACAGTCACGTACAATCAAACGGGCTGGAGCGTTTCGCCCACTAACTTCTGCACAGTTTGTAACAACTTCCGTACCACCAACGGTGTGTTTTATATCTTCTCGTGGACTTTTATCTTCAAGCAGTCCCTCTGTACGAGCCAAATCAGTCTCAATCCAGCATTTTGAACCAGTAGAGCCAAAAACACGGGAGAGTTCGCAGGTGCGAGCACCCTCAAACTTTACAAATTTTCCTCTGTCAATTTCTGTGAATCCAGTCACTATGTCATCGCTTTCGTAGCGATACGTGTCTCTGCTACCTTTTCGATTCAGAGGTTTTTTCAAGACACGCTCCAGAATTGAACGTATTTTACCCTTGATTGATGACCCAGGTAGATAGGGATACCGAGTCAATGGATCGCGGATAACAGGGTGATCCAATCCACCAATGTTTAGGTTTTCCCCACCACCGCCAATATGAAGACCAGTTTCTACCAAAAGGATACTCTTGAGTCGAAACTTGCCAAGTAGTTGTTTCTGGGGCTTGTCAGTCGCCGATATAGTCATTGGTTCTTCCCTCCTGCCGCTTTGTGATAAGCAATGATTGATTCAATCAGTTGAACAAGACGAGTAAAGTCATCTAGATGCTTAATTTGTTTGATTGCAGCTTCTAAAACCCGCTTCAAAGGCTCAACTGGACCGGGTTCTCTATCCCTTTGCTGCCGAGCGGCGGCATAAGCAAGTTTGGGTCTCAAGAGATGCAACTCTGATTTTATTTCTTCAGTAAGCTCTTTACTCCCGCCTAGTTTAGCCTTGAGACGATTCACAGCATCGTAAGCGTTCAGGGGGGGGAAGTGGTCGCTGTGGAATTGACCCCCGGTTCTGA
>CAXUIG010000232.1:0-10507 GCA_964250845.1 uncultured bacterium
GAATTCTCAACACCAAATAATACTGGCTTCCTGACCCCCTCTGAACGGATACGTTAGTTCCCAATTTCATGTACAAACCGACATGAGCCAAATTCTTATCCGTTTATTCGCAACCATTAAAAAACGCACCCGTGAACTCGTTATTACACTAGGCGGAATTTTGGCATTCTTCCTGGTGCTAATGAGTGGAGTGCCCTCCCAAGCGGACACGCCCGTCAGCATTGCTCCTGCTCACACGCAGTATCTCCAGATCAATCTGATCAGTGATTCGCTCTTTGATAACAACAATCCCAGCAAAATTACTCAGATGGCCTTCGACTCGGCTCAGCGTCTCTATGCCGTCACACTGGACAAAGGCGTGCTCAGCTTCTTCTATGATATCAATACTGGGACACTAAATGATCTGAAGCAGGCGGTGAACATCAACGGTCTGGGAATCGGTTTTCATGGCAACACCATGTATCTCAGCTCTGACAATAACCTTGTGCGCCTGACGGATGACAACGGTAACGGCGTCTGGGGTGAAGATGGCGAGACTAGAGTGAATATCGTTGAGGGTATACCTACGGGCGATCATGACGTCAATCATATTCAGATTTCGGGGAATACGCTTTATGTAGGGATCGGGACTCGAACGATTGATGGGATGTATATGCAGCTAACCAACCCTGATGGCCTCGGGGAGTCCTCCTACGGTGGTTCAATAGCTTGGATTCAGGACTTGACACAAGTACCTAGCTTGCCCAACGCTGCTCAGGTGCGTGACGAGAATAACAACTTGTTAGCTGATAAGGATTTCATCACTAACGCAGCTCCCTACACCTCGACCGCACAGAATCAGCTGATTGTACATTCGGCAGGAGCCCGAAATCCGTTTGGGATCGCATTCGACAGCAGCGGCAACCTCTGGATGACCAATAACTACAACCGAGCGAATTCAACAGCCGATGGCCAAATTATTGCTAACCCTAATGATGTACTTGATGATGACTTGAGTGATGATGTTCAAGATCAATTCTTCAAAGTCTCCTACAAGGCAGACTATGGCTACCCCAACAGCAATTGGAGGAACAACCCGACTGCCACAGCAGCAGGCTTCTTTGATGCTTCTAAACAGGTTTATTCCACCACGTTTGATAACACTAATCCCCAAGATTCAAGATTCCATACTTTGCATGACCCGGCTAACCCAGATGGTCTTGGTCCGTCTAGCTCTGCTGATGGATTCGATTTCTACAAAGGTCTCGCACTGCCCCAGCAATATCAAGGCAAGGCTTTCGTATCCCGCTGGAATAAAGGTCCTATACAGGGTGGAAAATATTCATTAAGCTACGCTGATATTGTTTTGGTTGATCCAGACACTGGCACGGTTAGTCAAATCGCCACTGGCTTCAACAACCCACTCGATATTCTTGCGGACGCGCAAGGGCTGACCATAGCTGACTGGAGTGGAGGGCTCTACCGCATTACAGCCAAGTAATCGGAACAATCCAGCTACAGCTTAATAAATCGGGTAAGTGTGGCGGTTGTCCCCTTCGTGTAGTATGAAGATTAAACAGATTCCTAGAATCCACATTGAGCGACTTCTTTTATAGCCGCTTGAAATTTGGGCAGGGCACGGGAAATCATATCTTCACTGGCGGTTAGTGTCAGTCGGAAATAGCCTGGTATTTCCAATGCCTTACCCGGTAACACAAAGACATCGTGTTGAGCCAGCAACTCGGCAAAGGCAAAGTCATCAGACTTGGGTGAATGTACTAAGAGGTAGAAAGTCCCCTCAGGAGCGTGTAGCTGGTAACCCATTTGCTGGAGTTCCTGCACCATCCAATCGCGTTTGTGCTGTAAACGCCCCAAATCGAGGGAAAGTTGCTCTAAGTCAGCCATTGCGTGCTGCATCAAAGCACTGGGGAAACACCAACCTAGCAGATTGTATTGAGCAAAAGCAATCGCTTGCCGCATTTCTTTAGGGTTGGGCATAGTTGGCGGCAGGGCAATGTAGCCTAAGCGCTGCCCTGGCGACATCAAGGTCTTACTGTAGGTATAGACCAGGAAGGAAAATGGGTAGAAGTTGGTGGGGCTGGAATAAGTCCGGTTGTCAAACAAAATGCGGCTATAAGCTTCATCAGAAATCAGGTATATTGGTTTACCGTAGCGGTGTGAGGCATCGGTAAGTAAGCGGGCTAAGCTTTCCAGTGTTGTAGCTGGATAAATCTTCCCAGTGGGGTTGTGGGGTGAATTGATAATGATAGCCCTGGTACGTTCTGTAATCGCACCAGCGATCGCATCTAGATCAAGGTCAAAGGTGATTGTATCCATCATCACTGTCACCGGAACGGCAGCGGCGAGATGGATCATAGGTCTGTAGCCTAACCAAGGTGGGCTGATAACAATCACCTCATCTCCCGTTCCAGCAACCAGCTGGATACAGAGGGACAGCCCTGCAAAAGCGCCATTGGTCAGAAAGATATCTTCAGGAGCAATTGTTAGCCCACGTTGTTTAAGAGCAGCTGCTACGACCGCCCGTGACGAAGGCTGATTTGTTTTGTAGGCGAACCAGCTCTGGTTTTGCGGCACTCCTGCACGCTGGAGGGCTTCCACATAACCGGCAAGGGCGATCTCGTGCGGTTTGCCAAAGGTAAAATTAAGGCTCCCCGGCTTCCTAAGACGACGCATATATTTCGCCTTGGCTAAAAACTCGCTGAATGGGTCGTTCTGCATCGCCTTGTGCAACCGTGGCGAGATCACGTGAGACATCAGGTCGAACTCTCCCCCAACACTTACCTCCTGTACTTCTGTTTGTGTTTAAGCTTGTAGTTTTAGTTGATTGAGCGTAATCCTAAAACTTACAGTTTCCGCTGCCGCCTGACCATTACGGCTGCTCTAGTTCCCATAAGCGCTGACTCTGACCTCTGCCATAGCAGCAACTGGCCCAACATCCGTATATTACTAAAGATAACTGTTATTTGGGCCAGGGCCACTAGGGTTTTGCTCGCTTGTCTGCTCAAAGGCTTGCGGGTCGATTTTTCTGTGCTCAAAAAAAATGTGCTAAGGGGAGAGCAGTATATCTGCGCTTGCAGCAGCGTAGGCCGTGCTTAAGGAAACGAAGCATGAAAAGAGCCCAACTAATACACGGTAACAAGACATAGATTGCTCCTTTGGGTTCGGCAGAACCGATGCCAGAATAGTTATAATATGATGAATGGTAGTGTTGTAAATCTGTTTTTTAACTTTTTGACCTGCTTGAATCCAAACGCCAGCAGCTACAGCTCAACAACACTACCCAGCAGCACTTATACTTGGCAGGGCAATAGCTGGCGCTGGACAGCCGCTGCCACTAAACTAACATGCGTTTCATCAGTGAATGCGATCGCGGATTCTCCCCGTTCCTCAGGTGTGAGGAGGGTTGAGCTTTATGGTACGATTCTTTCTCGCTGGCACCATCTTAGGTGCGCTTGTAATCACCAGTATGGCGATGTCCACACCTGGTCAGAGTTTCAAGTTTAGCAAAAAACGCGCACTAACTCAGCCGTTGTCGAGTCCAAGCGTTCGGGTTGCTCAGGAGGTAGATGTGACTGCTTTAGAACAAGCAGTTAATGACCAGGTGAACGACTACCGGGCAACCCAAGGAAAGCCGCTGCTCAGATTGGACTCGCGCATTAGTGACCAAGCACGGAGCCACAGCCAGGATATGGCTAGTGGTGCGAGCACGTTTGGTCATCAGGGCTTTGACCAGCGAGTTCAGGCGATCGCCAAAGTAATTCCTTATAGAGCAGCGGCTGAGAATGTGGCCTACAATCAGGGTTATGCTGAACCAGTAACTCAAGCAGTTCAAGGCTGGTTGAAAAGTACTGGGCACCGTCAGAATATTGAGGGTCAGTATGACTTGACTGGAATTGGGGTTGCCAATAATGGCAAAGGTGAGTACTACTTCACACAAATTTTTATCCGTAGCCGGTAGCTGGACCCTCCCACAGCGATTATTCCCTTCATTTTTCTCACCGCCAAGGTTAGTAAGGCTGAAATCCGCCAAGGCATGGAGCTGGGAGCGGATGACTATCTCACCAAGCCCTGTACGATAGAGGAATTCCTGAAGGCGATCGCAGCCCAATTGGAAAAACAGGCTGCTCTCCAGCAGTGGTGTGCCCTTAAGTATCAACGAGTACCAGAACCACCAACTTCTGAAGCTGTAAAACTGGCAGAGCCTCAGTCGTCCTTTCCTACTTGCCCTAAGCTGAGTGAAGTTTTCGACTTCATCGAGGCAAATTATCACCAACCGATTTCCCTTGATGATGTGGCTAAGGCAGTCGGTTACTCCCCGGCATACTTAACCGACTTGGTAAAACGTCAGACGGGACAGACGATACTGGAGCTAAGTGTTTTGGCTCGGATGACATTTGCTGGAAAAAGATTTGACTGGATGCAGGAACGCTTAAGAGTAAGTTGAGGTGCCTGGTAATCTATGCAATAGTTACACCGATTGAGCGACCGAAAAAACGACAGAAGCGACTACGACTAGGTTAAAAGTATTACATTGGTACTAAATTGTAAAATGTTGTTAATATGACAAGTGAAATTGCATGCCCTCACCATTTCCAGGAATGGATCCCTATTTAGAGCAAGCTGTCTTTTGGTCTGAATTTCATAACCGTTTGATTGTGGCGATCGCGGATATTCTTGGTCCAGTGCTACGTCCGAAGTATTACATTGGTGTTGAAACTCGCACCTATTTAGATGACGCCAACGATGAGTTGTTGGTGGGAATTCCAGATGCAGCAGTTCTTTCGTCAACAACTAGTACAAACCCCGATCTAGGAAACACCGTTTTAAACTCTCCCAGTATTGCTGTCCAAGATCGTCCACTCCGAGTGATGCTTCCTATGCCTATTGAGGTGAAAGAACGATACTTAGAAGTTCGGGAACGAGGGACGGATGCCGTGATCACCGTGATTGAGGTGCTATCGCCAAAAAATAAACGTAACGGTAAAGGTAGAGACCGTTATCAAAAGAAGCGACAGACTATTTTGGGTAGTCTGTCCCATTTGATCGAGATCGATTTGCTCCGTAGGTATGAACCAAGCTCAAACCGGGTGACGAAGAACTGACAGTTGACTTACAGGCGATTATCACTGGTGTGTATGACAGAGCAGGATATGATTTGCGCCTTGACTACCGTCAGCCACCGCCATCGCCACCGCTGTCTTTATCAGATAGTCTTTGGCTAGAAAATCTGCTGACGCTCTCGTCGTACCAAATCAAGATCGTGGTAACCGTTCACGGGGGGGGTTACAAAAAAACCAGACATTAAGCTCTGGCCGTCAACTAGGTCATTCTAGGCGCTCTCGCGTGATCTTCAATACACGGCCAGAGCTTAATGTCCGGGAAAAATCTAGGGGGTACGTCATGCGCATGAACTTCAAAACCTTGCTAAGCAAAAGCTTTAGAACTTATGCACATATAAACAGCCTCCCTAAAATGTCTATTAGACAATTGGCAAACCAGTATAGCAGTTTTAACTACTCACAATTATCTAGGAAAAATTAAATCTAGGCTGGTTTTCGTACTGATTACATGTGATTTCATAGCGGAAACTTTTTTACCCCCCCCCTGAACGGTTACAGATCGTGCCGTTATCCTTGTAGGCTTGGGAGTCCATGATCTGCGGAATGATTTTGGACTCCGAAGTTGTCTCCCTGTGCGATGTTGGCCGAATCACCGGTGTAATGAACTTCATTATAGGTAAAACCGCCAGTCAACGCGGTGTGCATGTCGTTGTACTGGTCGGGCGTGATCAGGTTGTAACGGGCAACAGTTTTGTTTTTTAGCCTCAATCGCCAGAATCCCCACACCATGGTGCGAGGAGGGTACGATAGTATTGCATCTGGTGCTGGGGACGCGAATAACGCGGGAGGCTTTAGCGAACCGCATTTTCGCTCATGAATGGCGAACCGGATTTACTGGGTGACATGTGACTTATTTCATGACTTAAGTACTGACATCACGCAGGGAATACAAGCTCTTGTATTGATAAAATCAGATTACGGTACTCCACCGGCACGGTCGTTGATACAGTTCTGGCCAGACCAAAGAGAGAGAGTAATCTCTCCAAGTAAACCCTACTGAAACGTTGGATAACGTGCTTATGAGATAGCACATCTTTCAAGTAATGTGAGTGTCCCTTGTGGTTGTGTTTCATAGCGCGAAATTTGCTAGCAACATCGGAAATAGGTAAAACTCGCACGGTCGAAGGGTAAGAAATTCAAGGTTTCCAACTGCGGTTGGGGAAGTGGCGGTGGGCGTCTTCGTCACTTTAAAACGCTCGAAAGGAAAATACGTTTTCTTAGGAGTTGCCCACGCTGTCGAAAAAGCCGCAGCGTTGGGAGTACGTCACAGCCAACTTTCTACTATCGCTGAGTTATCTTCAGGCGAACGTATCACCATCACTAGTCCATCTGGAATCACTGCCCTTGCGCTCTCCAGTGAGTCACACAGCACCACGTTACCAGCGCCACCCGCTCACTGCCAAAGACCCGGTATCGTCGTACTACGTAATTGTCTGGGTAGTCTTCGAGGTGTTTGTAGATTGTAAAAATTACTGAGGTAGAGTCTCTCATAAATCACTATCCAATCTTTCATATCCAAATAAGTCGTTTGGAGTGCAGCCTAGCGCTTTGCATAAGTGAGCAACTGCTTCAAACCAATCAAGCCCACTCCTGCCATGTTCCCAATTCCTGATAGTAGTTTCTGTCTTGCCAATAGCGCTGGCAAGCTCTTTCTGTGTTATGCCCCGTTGCTCACGCAGGATTTTTATTCGTGACACTTTGATTTTTCCCATAAATACGTTTATACAATAAAAATAGCGCAAAATATTTTATGCAATATACTTGAACACTGTAAATAGCTTTACGCTTTGATAGCAATAGATAAACACACCGCCCCGCCCTACCAATGAAGACTACGCCCTACTTTGAGACAGTTGTTCAGGTAAACCATCCAGAGTTTGAGTTGGAGTGGGTCGAGCGAGTGCTAGCAAATCCAGTTAAAAAGGAAGTACAAGCCAATGGACGGATTAGCTACTGGGGGAACATCCCAGAGTTCGGCGGACGGGCGCTCAGAGTCGTCACTGAAAGTGACGGCGAGACAGTCCACAACGCTTACTTTGACCGTAACTTTTTCAAGAGACAACACAAAGGACAAGAACCGATATGAAAATCCAATACTTTCCTGACACTGACACGCTTTACATTAGGCTTTCAGACACTAAGGTAGAAAATACCGACGCGATTAATGACAATCTGATAGTTGACTTCGATGCTGAAGAGAGAGTAGTAGGTATCACGATTGAGGAAGCATCTGTTACTACTGATTTAACTGATCTCGAAGCTACGAGTATGCTTGTTGCCAGGCTGGGTAAAGTCAAGATTGAGCAAATATCTGCCAAAATAACTGCTTGATTTGTCGAAACACCCCAGTTGGGGTGTCGCTGGAAATTGCTCGTACCAGCCTAATGAGACAGAGTATTCCAAAAAGCAACCGCCTGCCCTGACAAGACGACGGTTGCCTACCCCCACAACAGGAGCCTACCTATTATGCATTTCAATCCCTAATAGGGATTTGTACATACCTACTGCTCCCACGATAACTACACTAACACATTTGCGCACGTCAGATGTATCTCACTCAAATGAAAATCGCTATAACTAGATGGTTGATTTGGTTTTGACTGAGCCAGACGCTGTCGCTATAGATACCTTATTGCGAGTCATAGGACTGCTTAAAGGGTATCGGGTGGTAGGTCACTGGCAACCCGAAGATTGTACTAAGTTTTAGTATGATGGTACTCTGAATCAGATAGTTTTTCAGCTAACGCTAAAATTGAGTCTGTAGTTAGAGCATCACAGCTATTGCCCCACGTTTTTTTTTCATTAAATGTTCTTGGCTTCTCAGTTAAAATATCTGATAACTCTCCAGGTGTATAGCCTGTCGCGGCGGCAATCTGAGTAAGAGTTTGAGGGTCAGGTATTCTTGCCTCTCCTATTTCAAGCCGCCAAAGAGTAGCATATGATAAATCGATACCGTTAGTCTTTAGCCTCAATCGCCAGAATCCCCACACCATGGTGCGAGGGTACTCCCGATGCATCTGGTGCTGGGGACGCGAATAATGCGGTCGGCTTTAGCGAACCGCATTTTAGCTCATGAATGGCGAACCGGATTTACTCGGAGACATGTGACTTATTTCATGACTTAAGTACTGACATCACGCAGGGAATACAAGCTCTTGTATTGATAAAATCAGATTACGGTACTCCACCGGCACGGTCGTTGATACAGTTCGTGTTGGTGAAAAAGAGGCTGGCTCAGATTATGGCGTGTGGCCAAGCACAATCTATAGGTATTAGGTTAAGCGGAAACTATGAAAGTATTATAGGAATGTTAAAATCTAGCATCTTCATCAAAGCTTTTGTTAGAAAGCGGGATGCTAAAAGTGTTCTTTTAATGTGTGATGCATCGCGTGAAATGCCGGTGTTTTTCTACCACCTTTCTCTTTCCTCTTGTGCGATCCCACTGATTATGACCAACGTATGGACCAGGTTGACCAGTAGAAATAGGAGAGACGGGCCGATGCAAAGACTAAACAATGCCATAGTTGCTCACCATACTTTATAAATTTCCCAGGCAAGTGGCTAGTGAGTAAAGCAATTTAAAGTGGCGTGGACACTAGTTAAATGACTTTATCCAATCGTGGACGACACCAGACTTTAGTTTGATACTTTTACCTCTATCTATGGACTGTATTTTTATAAAATTTTATCTAACCATAACAACTTTGACAATCGCTCAAAATCATCGGCAAATCATAAAAAAGTTAGATAAAAGTCATAAAAGTAATTTAAGGAGAGGGACGGTAAGGGGGGATATCGAGGGGCAAGTGATGAGATCTCCCCAAGTTTCAGTGATCATTCCGGCCTACAACGAGGCAGAGAACATTAAGGATTGCGTTACGTCTGTCTTAAACAGTCATTAAGACGGAAACGGGTTGGGGCTGGGCCTGGCGAGGTAGAGTTCTGATCTCACCCAGCTTTCCTGATGAATTCGCTTGCTGAAGGGGCGTGTACTTAAGAGTACAACAAAAGCGTACAACAAAATGTTATTTATGTTGCTGTGCGGTTAACGAAAGCATGCGCTGTAAGTGGCGTGCTCTCGTTAGCCCATTACTCTTGCATTTGATTTCAAATTCTTGTCAGTAAGTAAAACACTAGGTTAAACTGCGTCACATACTGAAGCTGATGAGAGCTGGCGCTAGATGAGATCTCAGGACAAGTACGAACTAATTAGGCAGGGTACAGATAGTTGGAATAAGTGGAGAGAAAAAAATCCACAAGCAGATGTAATCCTCAGCGAGGCTAAACTTAGCGGGGCTAAACTTAGCGGAGCTAAACTTAGCGGAGCTAACCTCAGCGAGGCTAAACTGATTGGAGTTAACCTCAGCGCGGCTGACCTCAGCAAGGCTAACCTCAGCTGGGCTGAAGTTATGGTGGCTGCCCTCAGCGGGATTGACCTCACCGGGGCTGACCTCACCGGGGCTGACCTCACCGGGGCTGACCTCAACACAGCTAACCTCAGCGGAGCTAACCTCGACAGAGCTGACCTCAGCGGGGCTAACCTCAGCGGGGCTAATCTCAGCGGGGCTAATCTCAGCGGGGCTAACCTCAACAGGGCTAACCTCAGCGGGGCAGTTCTTAATGCGGCTAATTTAACGAGAACTCAAGCACTAGAAACTATCTTCACTGAAGCAGAATTAACTGGAGCCCATATTGAAGACTGGAATATTAACAGCGCTACAAAACTTAATAAGGTGATTTGCGACTATGTTTATCTGAAGCCAGGTCAAAAGGAACGTCGCCCTCACAATGGAAACTTTGCACCTGGAGAGTTCACGAAGCTATTCCAAAAGGCATTAGAAACAATAGACCTTATTTTCCGTGAGCGAGTTGATTGGGACGCTATTGCCTATTCGTTCAAGAAGGTGGAAGTTGAAAACAAAGATGCCGAGATAGACGTTTATAGTATCGAAAAGAAAGGTGATGGAGTTCTTGTAATCAGACTAAGTGTTTCTTCAGATTCAGACAAGACAAAAATTTATCAGGACTTAACTCGGTTCTATGAATTAGCCCAGAAACCCCTAGAGGCGCAATATCAAGGATTGCTTGAAGAGCAAGATAAACCTATCAACCAGTTATTGAATTTGGTATATCAATCGAATAACAAATTCAGCAACTGCTAAAACAATTGGTGGTGCTAACATGATCGCGACTAATGCAACTGCTCCCGAAGGCGGGTGCGCCAATCACATTACGGGGTTGAGCCAAAGGACGCTCAGGTACGCAAAATTTTAATAAAAAAGTATGAAAAATTGTAACCCTAGATGTAGTTTAAATTCTTAAGAATTAATTAAACGGCACTGGTTACCTGAGATGGGATAGCTGAAAGCATTACCAGATATATGCTT
>CAXUIG010000233.1:0-10339 GCA_964250845.1 uncultured bacterium
AAGGAGATGTATCATAGCGCCGTGCATTACGATCTGATTGCCCACGCCGTACAACGGGTGAATTGCCCGATTTTAGCAAACGGTAACGTCACATCTGCTACCGCAGCAGCAGCAGTCCTGTCCCATACAGGAGCAGCAGGGGTCATGATCGGTCGCGCTGCGATCCGAAACCCCTGGATTTTTAAGCAAATCCGCCAATACCTGAGCAGCCAGCCTGTTTCTATCGTCACTCTGGCTGAAGTTCGCGACTACATCGAGCGCCTGCGTCAAACGACGAGTGCGCTGACGATACCGGAGCGCGCACGCGTTAACCATATGAAAATGTATCTAAACTTTATCGGTCAGGGTGTCGATGCCGCAGGCGCTTTCTTAAGCGATATGCGCCTTGTTCGGACTGAAACTGAGCTATTGGGGGTCTGCGATCGCTATTTATTGAGCGATCCAGACCGAGAATTTGCCTTGGAGCCGTATCCCGGACTTGTGGCTCGTCCCAGTTGCGAGACTGCTCGCAACGCGATGGCGAGCTAATCATCGGCGTCATTTGATTATTAAAGGCGATCGCTCATGCAATCTGTCCAGCCCCTTTCCCATAATTTAAAAGCAGTCTGGAACAATATTACTGTAGAGTACACATGCAAGGGACGTGATTGGCGAATACGATGTCTCCTTCCCAAAACACACCATCGGTGTTGCCCTCGCCGCCCAAGATCGAGTGACTTGGCGGATGGATAACCGAGGTTCTAGCCAAACCACGCCACTCTTACCGGGCAGCGTCTTTCTCTATTCGTCGAGCGATTTTCTTTGGTTAGCCCGATCTCACCCCAGTGAATGTGTTCACATGACGCTACCAACCCTCCTCGAGCAAGTGGCAGCAGACTGCTCGTTGTCTCACAACGTCGAAATCGACTGCGAGAATCTTTCGCTTTCGGGCACGTGACCTATGAACAAGCAGAGAAAGGGTTTGTGACCAAGCGAGTCATGTCCCCTGAAGAAATGGCACGGGCTGTGATGTTTCTTGCCTCTGATGAGGCAACATCTGTGACAGGTATGAATCTCGATGTTACGGGTGGTCAACTGGCTGCCTGTCGCTGAGGAGCGTTTAGTAGAAGCTTTTTGAGGCTGTCTACGCCTTGAAGTCGATTTCCACCCAAATCATCAGAAGAGATTAACAGGCTCAACGACAGAAAGTAGGAGAACAAAATATGCAATATACAACACTGGGACATACAGGTTTAGTTGTTTCTCGTCTGGCATTTGGTGCTATGACCTTTGGGGAAGGGCAACTGGTGCCGGGTGTAATAAACAAGATCGATCAGCCGATTGCCGATCAAATGGTCAACCGAGCAATAGAAGCGGGAATCAATCTATTCGATACCGCAGATGCGTACACAGGTGGACAATCGGAAATCATGTTAGGCAAGGCGTTAGGTGAGCGTCGCGCTCAGGCAGTGATTGCTACGAAAGTGGGATTCCGCACAGGTAACGCCCTCACAGATACCGGACTTTCTTACCGCCACATCCTCGCCTCTGCCGAAGCGAGCTTGAAGCGGTTAGGAACCGACTACATCGACCTTTACCAAATCCACATTAGTGATCCACTCACCCCACCAGAAGAAACCGTGCGTGCCTTGGATGATTTGGTACGACGAGGACTAGTGCGCTATGTGGGATTCTCCAATTTCCCTGCTTGGAAAGCTGCTCGCATGTTAGGACTTCAGGAGCGTCACGGCTATGCCCGGTTTGTGGGAGCGCAAATGTATTATTCGTTGCTCGGGAGGGATCTTGAGCATGAGATTGTACCTTTTGTGGAAGACACGGGTATTGGCATCTTAGTCTGGAGTCCGCTTGCCAGTGGCTTTTTGAGCGGCAGGTATACGCGAGAAACACCTGTGCCAGAAGATTCGCGCCGCCAGAACTTTGCGTTTCCCCCTGTGGATGTCGAGAAGGGTTACGAGGTGGTCGATGTCCTCAAGCAAATCGCGCAGAATTATGGAGCAACCCCAGCACAAGTCGCGATCGCCTGGATTTTGACCAAACCCTTCATTTCCTCAGTGATTATCGGTGCCAACAAAATGCAGCATTTAGAAGATAATCTTGGTGCAGCTGAGCTGAAGTTGTCTGTGTCAGAGGTGGACAGGCTAAATGAGCTGACTCAGCCTCAGTCGCTGTATCCAGGATGGATGCAGAGCATGGGATGGGATGCAAAAGTGAAAACCGCCCTTGATCTTGAATAAATGAAGCCGTTCAGGGCGTATAAGCGCGGATGGCCTAGTAGGCAATTAGTACTAATAGCTAGCTGATGAAAGATCAGCAAAACGTCAATTGCTACAAAACTTCCTGCTTCAACTTATTTAGCTTGGTAACAAAGTAGGTTATGACTTCGTTTAATTGTTGCATTTTCTTGTCAATGTGTTCAAGTTTTTGCTGAATGTGGGTATGAAAGCTGCTACGCTAAATACTGAGGATTTAGTCGATGAACGAATTTGAAGCCATGACTGATCAGGAGCTAAGGCATCACTTTCTGGAACACCGCGCTCAGGCGTCATTTCACGCTTATATGGACAGGCGCTATGCCCGTCCTAACCGAAAAGTAATTTCTGCTGATGATCCGGAGTGGGAACAGAAAGTGATTGCCAGTATCGAAAGACAAATAGGTTTATCTGGTGAGAGCACCAACCACAGCAGTGAGGAGCAATCGTTGTGACAGATAACTTCGCCAGTTTTACCGCTTATTGGTAGAGAGAAGTCCATTCTCCGGCTCTTCTGCTCCCAGTTCTTTGAGAGTGGCAACAGTTGCTTCAGTTATGCCTGTAACACCCTTGATGTTCATTCCCTCATAGGGTCTTATGCTTCTCAAAGTGTTCAGGCACTCACCAGTCTCTAAATCCCAAAGCTTAAGTGTCTCATCCCCGCTACCGCTAATTAGAGTTCGACAATTCGGGCTAAAAGCGACTGACAAAACCCATTTTGTATGTCCTTTGAAAGTTTTAACGCATTCGCCAGTGTTGACATTCCACAGCTTGACTATTTGATCATCACTACCGCTGGCAAGCGCCGAGGCTTTAGGACTAAATGCAACTGAACTCACTGGCTTAGTGTGTCCCTGCAAAACTCTAAGGCATTGACCAGAACTTACATCCCACAGTCTCACGGTTTGGTCTGCGCTGCCACTCGCCAGGATTTGACCATCTGCGCTGAAGGCGACTGAGCGGATTACGCTTCTATGCCCCTGCAAAACTTTAAGGCATTGGCCAGTCCTGACCTCCCAGAGCCTGATGGTTCGATCCACACTGCCACTGGCAAGAATTTGACCATTGGGGCTGAAGGTCACTGACCAAACCCAATCGATGTGTTCGTGTAGGGTTTTAAGACATTGGCCTGTATTAACATCCCAAAGCTTTACTGTTTGGTCATCGCTGCCACTAGCTAGTGTACAACCATCAGGGGAGAGAGGTTCCCTATAACGAATAGGGTGACAATCAAGGCAGGTGTGAGCAATATCAATCAGTATGGCGCATGCGATCGCCCAAGGTGCGCCGCTCAAGTCGTTTGTAATGGTGGCAGCGTGGATGCACGAGCCGCAAACGGTCGCGACTGTCTATCAAGGTGAAGCGGGAGTGCGTCGCACAATTGAAGCTGCAAACGCCGCTCGCAAGGAATATGAACGGACTGGGAAAGTCGAGTATACTTCTGCAGCCAGCCTTGTTTGTACACAGCGATAAGTCTGCCTTTCCTAAAAAGGATGATTTGCTAGTGGTGCTGCTTGACCGTTACAACGCTCGCGCCAGAAGCCGTGCAGCAAGGCGAATTGTTTTAAGCTAGAAACAGACAACAGACCAACCCCTGCCAGAGGTCAATAGCAATGGTTGCGATCGTCCAAAAAAAACTTACCTTCGAGGAATTTCTCAACTGGGATGACGGCTCCAGCAGGTCATTCGAGCTAGTCAATGGAGTTGCCATGCCCCTCAGAGAACCCACCGCGAAACATGAGGATGTCGTCGATGGGCTATGTCGCCTCCTGATTGACCACTGCCAATCCTTAAACCTCCTTTATGTTCCCCGCCAGAGTAAACAAGTCAGGTTGAACCCAGCTCCTGGCGAAAATGAATCGAGTCGTAAAGCCGACATTGTGGTGTTTGCTAAAGAAGAATGGGACAGAATGCGTCAAAGTTCTGCCTCTGCTGCTGCTTACATCCCACCGCCCTTAGTGATTGAGGTCGTCAGTACCAATTGGCGAGACGATTACCGCATCAAATTAAACGAGTATGAAACCTTAGGAATCCTGGAGTATTGGATCGTCGATTATGCAGGCTTGGGAGGAGTTCAGTATATTGGATCGCCAAAGAAGCCCACTGTAACCATCAACCGCTTAATCAATGGTGAATACCAGCCACAGCGGTATCAAGGAGAAGCCACTATTATTTCTCCAACATTTCCTCAGTTAGAATTAGCGGTCGCTCAAATCGTTGCAATGACGGAGGTGTAGCGTTTGCTTATTTCTAACCAGTTTCATTCAATCTCTAGACAAAACTAAAGTCATCACTGAAACAGAGAATTACCTATATGTGGAATTTACCAGTGCCATTATGGGTTTTGTTGATGATGTGGAATTTTATTTAGCTAAAGGCACCAAAGTGATCAACGTTCGTTCAGCCTCGCGTCTCGGAGAGTCGGATTTGGGAGTGAATCGCAAAAGGATAGAGACTATTAGAGCAAAATTCAATACTTTTAATCGGGAGATGGGCAATGTTAGCGGAATCACAAACCCCTAAGGTAGTCGTCGTTGGTGCTGGTTGGGCAGGCTTAGGAGCGACTTATCACCTGGCAAAACAGGGCTACGACGTAACACTTCTAGAAGGTGGCTCAGTACCCGGTGGTCTGGTAGCAGGGTGGAAGACGGCAGGTGGGCGATCAGTAGAAGCAGGCATTCATGGCTTTTGGTACCCTTACAGTAATATCTTTTCCCTAGTTAGGGAATTGGGAATCAATCCCTTCACCCCTTTCACCCGCTCCTCCCAGTACTCTCCTGCCGGACTGGAAGTCGAATCGCCAATCTTTCAAGACCTGCCACGACTCCCCACTCCACTTGGGACTTTTGTGTACACGCAGTTCAAACGCTTGCCGCTGATTGACCGCCTCTCTGCTCTACCCCTACTGTACGCAGTAACCGATTTTGATAATTCTGATGAATCTTGGCGGCGCTACGACCCGGTGACAGCCCGTGAACTCTTCAAAGATTTTGGGGTCTCAGCGCGGCTCTACCGTGATTCCTTCGAGCCGATGCTCTTAGTGGGGCTGTTTGCACCGGGGGAGCAGTGTTCGGCGGCAGCAGCATTGGGGATGCTTTACTACTTTATTCTGGCTCATCAACCAAACTTCGATGTGGTCTGGTGCCGGGGAACTGTCGGGGAGATGATATTTCGCCCTTGGATCTTGGCAATTGAGCAAGCTGGAGGAAGGGTACTCACCCACCGACGGGTCAGTGACTTAACCCTCGACAGCACAGGTAAGGCAACAGGCGTTGTCTGTGGTGATGAGGTGTTTGAGGCAGACGCAATTATCTTTGCTGTTGGGGTAAGTGGTATGCAGAAGATTGTCAGCGGTAGTCCCAGTCTGCAAAGCCGCAAGGAATTCCGCGACATCAGCAATCTGGGGGCAGTGGATGTACTCGCGACTCGGCTGTGGTTCGACCGCAAAATTGCCCTTCCTCGTCCCTCCAATGCTTGTTTCGGTTTCAATCCGACGACGGGCTGGACTTTTTTTGACCTGAATGCGCTGCATGATGAGTATAAGAGCGAGCCAGGGACAGTCATCGAAGCAGACTTCTACCACGCTAACCAGTTTCTACCTCTCTCGGATGAGCAAATTGTGTCGATTGTTCAAAGTGACTTAGCGACTTGTATTCCGGCTTTTCGGGAGGCGAAGGTAATTGACAGTAGTGTGATTCGTTTGCCACGAGCTGTGACTCACTTCGCACCTGGTAGTTACCAGTACATGAATAGTGTGGTAACAAGTATAGAAAACGTTTTCATGAGTGGTGATTGGATTGTTAACCGTCACGGTTCCTGGTCTCAGGAGAAGGCATATGTCACTGGCTTAGAGGCAGCGAACCAGGTGACTTCGCGTTTCGGGCGCGGCACAAGAGCGCAAATTATCCCAGTCGAGGCTGATGAACCTCATATTCAGATTGGCCGGATGCTCAACCAAACAGTGCGCAGGTGGGGCAGTTTATTGCCGGATTTTTGGCTGCCTTAGCTCAGTTTTAACCAATTAAACACCTGAGCAACTCTCAGATCCATTTCCAGAAATTCTGGCACAGGTAATTGCTCATCTCCAGTTATTTCCATAGGTTGCTGCCCAGGAAGAAACGCGAACACCGAGCGCTCTTGTGGGTCGATAAACCACCCTAACTGAGTACCATATTTAAGGCAGTGCAAAATGTTGCTAATTACCTTTGTTGCATTTTGATCAGGCGAGAGAATTTCAATTGTCCAGTCTGGATGAATCTCAAACACATTCTCAACTTCCCCATCAACTTCAAACGGAATTCGTCCCCATGAGAACACCGTTACATCTGGTACGATTGAGCGTCCCCCAAAAGTACAGCGTAGTTCTGGAAAAGCTAGCGCGACTTGCCTGTCCTCAGCGACTTGATTAACTGCATCACAAAGCTTTAGCTGTAGTCGGGAGTGTTTGCCTTGGGGCATGGGCTTCTGGTAGATGTAGCCATCGATAAATTCCCTGGCAGGCTTTGTCTGTGGCAGGAGGAGGAACTGCTCTAGCGTGATTGGCTCGTGAAGCGTAGTTGTCATCTGAGCAATCCCCTTGCCAGCACAAATAGTCATAGGCTATGGCTAAAATTTTAGTGGATACACAGCTAGAAAACAACTACTTTGGCTATAACGCTTTATTTCCTCCGCCACGGGCAGACCGCCTTTAGTCGAGAAAATGCCTTCTGTGGTTCTACCGACCCAGAGCTTACCCACGCTGGTCTAGAGATGGCACAGGCTTTTGCTACTGCCTACCGCTCCACCCCCTGGAGTGCTATTTTTTCTAGTCCGATGCAACGAACTAGGGCAACAGCTAAACCGCTGTGTGAGGCGCTGGGGATGGAGTTGGAACTGCGGGACGGCTTGAAAGAAATCAACTATGGCAAATGGGAAGGGCTAACAGTAGAAACAGTCAGCCGTGACTACCACGATGACTACATCCGCTGGTCAGCTGATCCGGCTTGGTATCCACCTAATGGCGGGGAATTAGCTGTTGCGATCGCCAGTCGCGCCATGCTTGTGATTGAAGAAATCAAGCAGCGATACAGCAGCGGCAACGTTTTAATTGTTTCCCACAAGGCAACGATCCGAATTATGCTGTGTAGCCTACTGGGAATTGATGTCGGACGCTTCCGCTATCGCCTGGGATGCCCAGTCGGGTCGGTTAGTATTGTTGAATTTGGCTCTCATGGACCGTTACTTCATGCACTGGCAGATCGCACTCATCTAGATCAGCGTCTGCGGACATTACCTGGAACCTAGGTTAGCTAATCATAACTTCGCTTATTGCTAGAGGAGAGCAGACTGTCCACTAAGATCTAAAAGAGCCAACTATCAGGGTGGATTCATAAGTGAGTACCATTGATGGCGATATCCAAGACTTGTCACAGCAAGTGCTTATCCCTTTAGCTCCTGCTGGATATAAATCAGGCTTTATTGGCATTATCGGACGCCCCAATGTTGGCAAATCAACCCTGATGAACCAGCTAGTGGGGCAAAAAATTGCTATAACTTCGCCGGTGGCGCAGACGACACGCAATCGACTGCGGGGAATACTGACGACACCAGAGGCTCAGCTGATTTTTGTGGATACGCCAGGAATTCATAAGCCGCACCACAAGCTGGGGGAAGTGCTGGTGCAAAATGCCAAAATTGCGATTAATTCGGTTGATGTGGTGCTGTTTGTAGTAGATGGCTCTGTGGAAGCGGGAGGGGGCGATCGCTATATTGTTGATCTGCTTAGTCACACCAAAACACCAGTTATATTAGGGCTGAACAAAATAGACCAACAACCCCCAGATTATCAATATATAGACAGTACTTATACTCAGTTGGCTGAAACCGATTCCTGGCAGATGGTGAAATTTTCTGCCCTCAGCGGCGAGGGAATCGGGTCGCTACAGCAGTTATTCATAGAGCTACTGGAACCGGGACCTTACTACTATCCCCCCGACTTAGTCACCGACCAGCCGGAACGTTTTATTATGGGGGAACTGATCCGGGAACAGATTTTGCTACTGACCCGCGAAGAAGTGCCTCACTCGGTAGCGATCGCGATTGAAAAAGTGGAGGAAGCACCGACGATTACCCGTGTATTCGCCAGTATACACATTGAGCGCGCCTCCCAAAAAGCGATTCTGATTGGCAAAGGTGGCAGTATGCTCAAAGCGATCGGCAGTGCCGCTCGCGAACAAATCCAAAAGTTAATTGCTGGGAAGGTCTACCTGGAGTTATTTGTGAAGGTGCAGCCCAAATGGCGTCAGTCTCGCCTCCGTTTGGCAGAGCTGGGCTACCGAGTGGAAGAATAAATTTCTGTAACGGCAGAAACAACCCCCTTTGGAGAGATGGCAAAACTGTTGATGAGGATAAAAGTTAAGAACTTAAGCTCTTCAGAAGATGTTAGGCAAGTTACTACAAGGGCGTTACCAAGTTATTCAAGTCCTGAGTGCCGGAGGATTCTGTCAAACCTACATTGCCCAAGATACCCACCGCCCCGGTCACCCGACCTGCGTCGTCAAACATCTCTTGCCTACCAATAACCACCCTGAGTGTTTGCAAAATCTCAGACGGCTATTCACCAGAGAAGCAGAAGCCCTGAAAAAACTGGGCAACTATGACCAAGTGCCTGAGCTTTTAGCTTACTTTGAAGAAGACCAAGAGTTCTACTTGGTGCAAGAGTTCATTGAAGGGCATCCCCTGAGTGCGGAATTGCTCGACCACCGCTGGAGTGAAAGCCAGGTGGTGCAACTGCTGCAAGAGGTGTTGGGCATCCTGGAATTTGTTCATAGCCACGGGCTGATCCATCGAGATCTCAAGCCCAACAATCTGATTAGACGACAGCGAGACAATCGGTTAGTCCTGATTGACTTTGGCTCGGTCAAGCAAGTCTGGACACAAGTGATAACAGCTCAAGGACAGACCAGCACCACCATTGCCCTTGGCATACCCGCCACCATTGCCATTGGCACACCGGGCTATATATCTAGTGAGCAGGGGCGAGGCAGACCACGGCCCAACAGTGATATCTATGCCCTAGGCATGATTGGCATTCAAGCGCTGACCGGGTTAAATCCTACAGAATTACCAGAAGAATCCGACACAGGTGAGCTGATCTGGCAACACCAGGCCCAGGTTAGTGGTGGGCTGGCTACTGTGCTCAACAAGATGGCGCGCTACCACTTCAAAGACCGCTACCAGTCGGCTACTGAAGCACTGCAGGCGCTTCAGCAACTAGCCAATCTCCACTTGCCAACACAACCTGACGTTCTTCGTCAACCATCAGTAACCACTACAACGTTGCCTCAAGCCCCACCCTCTGAGCCGGATATCCCAGGTTTTCAGGGTAATCGGTCAGAACCGCTCTCCGGCGAAAAGACAATTAAAGCTTCTATTCCTAATTCCCCTAACAAATCTGGTTTGCTGATTGGCATAGCAACAGGCGTTGTTTCTATACTAGCTCTAATGGTTGGGAGCTACTATTCTCTACAACCACCTACTCCCGCCGCTAAAGTCCAAAAGTACCCAGTTTCTATCCCGAGCAAAAATACCTCGGCAAATATTTCTCTAGTCAAGACTCTGACTGGGCATACAAACATGGTTTGGTCTGTTGTCATCAGCCCTGATGGCCAAACCCTTGTCAGTAGTAGTGGGGACAAGACAATTAAAAGTTGGAATCTGCGCACTGGGGAACTGCTACGCACTCTGGCTGGGCATGCAAACATGGTTTTATCAGTTGCCCTGAGTCACGATGGCCAGACCCTCGCTAGTAGCAGTTGGGACCGAACGATCAAAATTTGGAATCTGCGCACTGGGGAGCTGCTAAACACCCTTGCTGAGCATAAAAAAGAACTTTGGTCCGTCGCCATCAGTCCCGATGGGCAGACCCTTGTCAATAGCATTGGGGACTTCAACCAAATCTGGAATCTGCGCACTGGGGAACTGCTCGGCACCCTCGCTGGGCATTTAGACACGGTTTGGTCTGTTGCCCTGAGCCCCGATGGGCAGACCCTCGCCAGTGGTAGTAAGGACCATACGATCAAAATTTGGAATCTGCGCACTGGAAAGCTGCT
>CAXUIG010000234.1:0-10320 GCA_964250845.1 uncultured bacterium
AAAGATATTTATGTATACTTAATTTTTTTACAACTCATTTAGGACTGCTATAGTTCATTCTATGCTCAAAGGTATTGACCTATTTCGTGCTTGAGATAAAAGGCATCGCCAACTTTAACGGTATTATCAGCCATCGTGAAGTTGCCCGTGACTCTGTACAGAACATCCTTGTAGAATTCCGTGCTGCCAAAATCAGCAAAGCCCCTATCTCCAATAATGGAAATGGATCTCATTTGCTAAATTACAGTTTAGCGATATTTCTCCAGCACATTTTTACTATAACGATGAGGGAGACGACACTATAATCCATCTTTATTAGCCTAATCTCTATCATCATCCACCTTTTTCATTCGCTCCAGAATACATAAAGTTCATATCTTGATTGCATTAATTCGCTCTTCACCCATCAAAGAAAAAAATTGTCAATACCTAGTATTCATAATTTAGTCTTCAAATTGTTAAGATTAATTTTATTTGTATGGAATAAAAACTCTGTTAATATGTAACAAGCGGACAATGAGCTTAAAAAATGGATAAATATCATCTTGGTTGTAATTCCTCTATAATTTGCTAGGATCACCGATACAATCAGTTTTCATCCTTGTAGCGAGGGTGAATCCGCAGAGTAAACCATTGTATAGATAGTGGCACATGGCTGTAGGTCACATGAGTAGTGTCGAGTCATTGGTCAAGTTTGCTGAGGAGTTGATTGTCATCACTACAGGCAAGCCTTTGAGCTTTATTCAGAAAGTAGTTTTGCAGGAGACATTGAATAGAAACTCAAAAACCTATACTCAAATCGCTCAAGAGAATAATTATGCTGAGACGTATATCAAGCAATGGGTCGCCCCTCAATTGTGGAGCCAATTATCAAAGGCAGTTGGAGAGAAGATTAACCGAACAAGTTGCTATGCATTATTAGAACAACGGCTTTCTGCCCAACCAACTCAGGAGCAACCAGCACTATCTAATTCTTCGGAAGCAGTTATGTGGGAGCTTCCAGAAGGGCAGGTACCATTGTCATCTGCTTTCTACATTAGGCGAGAGCCGCTCGAGTCCAATTGCTACCAGGAAGTTTTGCATCCAGGGGCATTACTGCGGATCACAGGCCCGAGAAAGATTGGTAAAACGTCTCTTTTAGCTAGGATTCTCGCTCACGGACAAACGCAGAACTGCTGTGTTGTGCGTTTGAGCTTACACCAGGCTGAAACTGAGGTCTTTAGTTCTACAAAGAAGTTTCTATTCTGGATTTGCGCCAATGTCGCCCAGCAATTAGGCTTGGAATCGAAGTTGGATGACTACTCGGATGAGGCGATTGGAGCTTTAACGAGTTGTACCATTTATGTTCGATCATACATTCTGACAGAAGTTACCCATCCTATCATTCTGGCATTTGATGGAATTGACCAGATTTTTGAGTATCCCGCTCTTGTCCGTGATTTTCTAGCGCTATTGCGCTCCTGGTACGAGGTCGCAAAAGATGTTGATATCTGGAAAAACCTACGAATCATTATTGTTCATGCTACCGACATTTATATTCCATTGAAAACGAGCCAATCCCCATTTAATGTGGGATTTGTGGCTGAATTAACCGCATTTAATCAGAATAAAATTGAGGATTTAAGTCAACGGTATGGATTTCAATTAACGGCTGCAGAATTTGAAGATTTGGTGAGTTTAACCGGAGGATTCCCCCATCTCGTTCAATTATCTCTTTATTATAGCAAACGTTATAGAATACCTCTAAAAACAGTAATAAAAGACGCAATGACTGAAGCAGGTGTTTTCAGAAAAAATTTAGATTATTTAGCGTTAATACTTCAGCGAGATTCACGATTAATAGCGGAATTGAAAGGAGTTTTAGAATCGCAAACTGAGCTAAAAGCGGAAGTAGCATTTAAGCTAAAAAGTTTAGGATTAATTTATTTTAGTATAAATAAACCTTACATAAGTTGTAGACTTTATCAAAACTACTTTAATCACTTTTTTAATAAACCATTCCCAAACTGAATTATAAATTACTTTGCGAGTAATCAGTGAATTGACAAATAAATTATTTGTGCAGTGTTTCTAGTGCTATGCGTTACCACGTTGGCGGCTCCCTCAGCACTAATGATCTGACTTACGTCGAGCGACAAGCAGATGTAGAACTGTATGAGGCTTTGAAACAAGGAGAATTCTGTTACGTACTCGATTCCCGACAGATGGGCAAATCGTCTCTGCTGATTAGAACCAAACATCGACTACAGCAGGAAGGCTATTGCTGTACCCGAATTGACATGACTATTATCGGTACAGAGGCGATCGCACCAACCCAGTGGTATATGGGCTTGTTAACTGAACTGTGGTCTAGCTTTGACCTGTCCAAATCCACTCACTGCAAAGCTTGGTTACAGGAACAGGGGAACGTGTCTCCTGTGCAAAAATTGAGCCGATTCATTGCGGATGTGCTACTAACCCAGATTCGCGATCAACCGTTGGTCATCTTCATTGACGAAATCGACAGCGTTCTCAGCTTAGAGTTTCCAGTCGATGACTTTTTGGGGCTGATTCGCTACTGTTATAACCAACGAACGATTCACCCTGCTTACCAACGATTGACATTCGCGCTCTTTGGAGTTGCCACACCCTCGGACTTAATCCAGAACAAGCTCCATACGCCATTTAACATTGGTAGGTCGATTCAGTTAAGCGGTTTTACATTGAAGGAAGCTCACCCTCTGGCGCGGGGATTAACAGTCCGAGAGTGGGATACTGACCGTATTCTAGCAGAAATTCTGACCTGGACGAGAGGGCAACCGTTTCTGACGCAGAAGTTATGTCAGTTAGTCGTCGCTGAATTGAGCATGAAGCCTGAAGAATCAAGCAATGGTTTAGATGCTTCAGTCGAGCCCCAACTTTCAATTTCTGAGCTAGTACGATCGCGCATCATCCACAACTGGCAGTTTCAGGATGAACCGGAGCATTTACGAACCATTCGCGATCGCATCTTACACAATGAAAAGCGGGCTGGGCGGCTGCTAAATCTGCATCAGCAACTGTTACAGGGTTGTTCAGTTCCAACCGATGACAGTCGAGAGCAGGTGGAATTGTTGCTCTCTGGTTTGGCGATCAAACAGCAAGGCTATCTCAAAATTAAGAATCCGATTTACCAAGCAGTCTTTAATCGGGCATGGGTTGAGCAGCAACTACACAACCTGCGTCCCTACTCCCAAACGTTTGAAGTATGGATTGCATCTGATCAAACCGATGAATCTCGCCTATTGCGAGGTCAAGCCCTTCAAGATGCTTTACTCTGGTCACAGGACAGGGGTTTGAGCGATCTGGATTATCAGTTTTTAGCCGCCAGTCAAGCCATAGATAAGCGGCTGGTAGAAAACGCACTTGCAGCAGAGAGACTGGAGCGGGAGAAAGCCCAGTTTGCGCTCCAGGCATCAAAAGATGCGAATCGCATTCTGGCAGAGGTGCAACAATCAACTCGACGACAGGTAAAGCGATTCCGCTCGAGTTGGCGTTGGGTTGCTTTTGTGACGGGCATTGTGACTAGTCTTACGCACTACCAGCAGCTTGGGAAAGCAGTCATCGTCCCATTTCAAGGCAATGATGGTGGCTATGTCCGCGCGGCGGATGGCGGCTACCAGATATTGCTAAATTTTTGGGGCACTCAGGATCAGTTTCAAACCTATTTCATTTCAGACTTGCTAGCGGGGCGAGTTCCGGCTGAAGCGGTGCGCGATCGCATCATCCTCATTGGTTCAACAGCACAGAGCATCAATGACCTGTTTCAAACACCCTACAGCAGTCTGAAAACGAAGAAAATCAGGCGCTGATTGATAGCATTCTCCGAGCAGGGAAAACCTATCTATAAATTTTCCTGGGATTATGCAGTTATCTGAGTTAACCAAAGCTGCAAACAAATTAGTCAGGTCGCCCCTCTGGTGCGATCGCAGATAATGTTGCAGTTGCGATGTGCCTACTTTAATGGTCAGTTCGCTATTTAATATTTTTGCAAAAATGGGATGCTCCCTGCTTTCTTTTACTATTTCAGCCATCATTTTAACCAACCGGCAATTGTTTGCCAAAACTCTAGCTAAACAGTCCCGTGATAGACTGAGTTTGGTCAAACTTGGTTGAAAAGCAGCTGCAGTGAACAAGTTTACCTTCCTCTAAATGATGCCCTGTTATGACTCCCCTTGACGACAAAACTCGTGAACAGATTGTGACCCGCGTGCTAGCTGCGCTAGAGCAGCGTCCCCAGAGATTGGCGCAAATGAAAGAGCGACAACGGCACGGTTTAGAAGCCGCACGCAAATGTGCCCGAATCCTCAAAGAGGAGTTTGGAGCGACTCGTGTGGTGCTATTTGGTTCGATGCTGAACCTTGAGCAAATTACTTGGCGTTCGGATATTGACCTAGCTGTGTGGGGTTTACCAGAGTCAGACTATTTCAGAGCGGTCAGTAGAGTTTTAGATGTAGATCCAAATTTTTCTGTAGATTTAGTAGAAGCTCAACACGCACGCCTCTATATCTTGGAGGCAATCCGGCAAGGAATGGAGTTATGAGCCCAGTGGTTTTGATTAAGCGCATCGAACAGGAGCTAACCAAACTTCGAGAGTCTATTGCTCAAATGCAGAGGCTTCTGGTAAAGGTGCAGCAGACAGGAGATCAGGACTACATAGGTACAATTGCCCTTCACTTGCACAGCTACTACAACGGGGTAGAGCGTATTCTCTATGTAGTAGCGCAATCCATAGATAACTCAGTTCCGCAGGGTGAGGATTGGCATCAGCAGTTGTTGACCCAGATGACACTTCCGATCCCGAATGTCCGCCCAGTTTTGATTGGAGAGCAGGCTTACCGAGAGCTGAATGACTTCCGTGGTTTTCGTCGTGTAGTGCGCAGTAATTATGCTTTTGAACTTGATCCAGAGCGAGTGCTGGCGTTAGCCCAAAAGCTTTCGATTGGCAGTCAAGCTTTTCTTAATGACTGTCAACAATTTTGCGATAAACTCAAACAAATATGAAAATTTCGGGATTTGAATCTCATTTCCGCCCATAGTCGTGACAAATGCAGACAATGCAGCAAGGTAACTCTTGAGCAGGCACTGGCCGAGTGTAGTTTGTGTGAAATTCTAACGCAATCTACCCATTAGCCATGCTAAGGCACCGTCTATATCTGCAACTTGCTCTCCTGGTGGAAGAGGCGGACGCTTAACCATCACCACCTTTACACCTAGTTCCCGCGCTGCAATAATCTTGGCGTAGGTAGCATCGCCACCACTGTTTTTGCTCACGATCGCATCAATCTGATAATATTGGAGTAACTGGCGCTCCTGTTCAAGGCTAAAGGGTCCGCGATCAAGTAAGAGTTTTCCGTTAGGAGTTGCGGCATCTGGTGCAGGTGGATCAATTGATCGCATCAAAAACCAAATCTCTGTCAAGAACGCAAATGGGGCAAGCTGTTGTCTACCGATGGTGAGAAACACCCGCTTTGCTGTTACTGGAATTGCTTTGGCTGCCGCTTCGACGCTCTCGACTTCGATCCAATCATCACCCGCCACTTTTGTCCATGCAGGACGCACCAGCATCAGATGGGGAATGCCCACCTCAGTCGCCGCTATTGCCGCATTCCAGGAGATTTGGGCGGCGAAAGGATGGGTAACATCAATCAATAAATCAATGCGTTGCTCGCACAGATAGGCTGCCAATCCGGTTGAGCCACCGAAGCCACCGACGCGCACTCTTCCCAGAGGAGCAGACGGTTGAAGAGTTCGCCCAGCTAAAGACGTAATCACCTCAATGTCTGGAATTACCGAGACAATGGCCGCTAGCTCTGCTGCATCGCCTGTTCCACCCAAAATGAGAACCCGTGCCATCTCAACGCTCACGCACAAAAGGCACACGTTCCGGCGAATCTAAGCCTTCTTGTAAGACTGCTAACACCCGCGCCATATTTTCCGCTAACAGGTTATCTACTGCCAACCATAACCCCGGAAAGACCCGACTTCGGATTACTCCATCTTCATCCACCGGAAGAGAAACATACTCTCCCTCCTGTAAGTAAAACCAATCGAGTTTCTGCTCACATACTTGCCAAACAATATACTCTCGCACCCCATTGCGACGATAAGCTCGTTTTTTGTCATGCAGATCAATCGTCGCGCTACTTGCCGCAATCTCTGCCACTAGCTCCGGTGCCCCCTCAACGTAGTCATCGTCACTGAGGCGTGCTTGTCCACCTGCACTTTCCTCAATCATCAGCACAGCATCAGGTTGGGGTTCGTTGTCGAGGTCTAGTCTTACCGTTGAATTATCTCCTAGTGCCACCCCCGGAGTCGAGGCTTCGTAAACTCCTAACCAGGTCATTAGGCGTCCATGAGGCTGACCATGACTCCGAAAACGTAAGGCAGCGGGCACGTAAACGACTCCTTCAATCAGTTCAGCTTTCTTAAGATGGGGCATAGCGTTATAGCGACGCTCGAATTCGTAGCGATTGAGGCGATCGCCACTTTCAAGGGGTGGGATTAACAACGACTTGTACTGAGAGGGAGTCTTGACCATAGATAAGTTCTGGCTGGACTTTCATTGTCCTTATGCTTTGATCATATCCCCAGGATGTTGCGACTCAATTACCCCTTCGGCTTCATTGACGAGCGATCGCAAGCGTTCCAGCATCTGGGGTGCAACTTGCCATAAGCCGCGTTGGTTGGCTTCCAGGAGACGTTCTGCCATATCACGCAATACCCAAGGGTTACTGCGTTGGATAAAGTCTTGCACATCTGGATCAAACAAATACGCCTCAGCAACGCCTTCATACATGAAATCTTCCACGCAATGGGTCGTAGCATCGTAAGCAAACAAATAATCCAACGTCGCTGCCATTTCAAACGCGCCCTTGTAGCCATGCCGCATGACACCGGCGATCCATTTGGGATTGACGACTCTGGAACGATAGACGCGGGTGATTTCTTCGCTCAGTTTTCGCACTTTCGGCTGTGCCATGCGGGAATTGTCACCGAAGTAAATTTCCGGGCGGGTGCCACAAACCGATTGCACTGCCGCAGTTAAGCCCCCTTGAAACTGGTAATAATCATCGGAATCGAGCAGATCGTGTTCGCGGTTATCTTGGTTTTGCAGCACGATTTGCATCGTGCCAAGTCGCTGCGTAAAGGCTTCTGGAGCCGATTTGCCTTGGGCATTGCGCGTGTAGGCGTAGGCACTCCAGTTAATATAGGCGCGGGCTAAATCTGCGTCGCTCTCCCAGTTTTGTGATTCGATTAAGCCCTGCAAACCTGCTCCGTAGGCACTTGGTTTGGAACCAAAAATGCGATAGCGCGATCGCGTCTGTGCTTGCTCCGGCGTTAACCCAACAGATTCCCATCGTCGGGTTTCGAGTTGCACCTGCGCGGCTAAGGGATTTTGTTCTGCCAGTTCATTGAGATTCGCCACGGCATTCACTGCACTGTCAAACAAATCAATCAAATTTGGAAATGCATCTCGGAAAAAGCCTGAAATTCGTAACGTTACATCCACGCGCGGGCGACCCAAAATCGACAGCGGCAAAATCTCAAAATCAATCACCCGCCGCGACACCCCGTCCCATACGGGTTGCACACCGAGCAACGCCAACGCCTCCGCGATGTCATCGCCGCCCGTTCGCATAGTTGAGGTGCCCCAAATCGAGAGTCCCAGGGTTTTTGGGTATTCGCCATGTTCTTGGGTATAGCGTTCTACCAGGGTTTCTGCTGCTTTGCGTCCGATATCCCAGGCGGTTTGGGTAGGGATGGCGCGAATATCCACTGAGTAGAAATTACGTCCTGTTGGTAACACCTCCGGTCGTCCGCGCGTGGGCGCACCGGAAGCTCCACTGGGGATGTAGTGCCCGGACAATCCCCGCAGGAGGTTGGTTAGTTCCTGATCTGTTTGCCGTAGAGCAGGCAGGAGGCTTGTGCGTACCCAGGTTAACTCTTGTTTTGTATGTGTACCAATGTTAGTAATTTCATCATTTTGAATAATCGCTTCAACGAGTTCAGCAGCATATTCTTCAATCAGCTCAACCGCATCACCAATAATGCGACACTTCTGTAACTTGGGATTTGACGTTGCATCGAGTGCGGTACCCAAATCAGCAATGAGCGGATCGAAGTCTAGTTGCCAATCTTGGGCAATGGCGCGGGTTAAACCCAAGCGGTTAGCGTTGGGGTTACGGGCGATCGCTACCACCAAATCCCGTAGTTGCATCCCATCGGGACATTGACCAAAGATGTGTAAGCCATCCCGAATTTGGGCTTCCTTGAGTTCACACAAATAGCCATCTGCGGTGGTCAAAACCGTTGCTATGGTGTCATCTAATAGTTCTGAAGCAATCCCTAAATCCTGATGAAGATTTTCTTTAAGGATTAACTGGGCTAAGCGATCGCGGATCAAGCCAACACGCGAGGGGTCGAGGGTTTGTGCCTCATAATATTCATCAATCAAGCCTTCTAGCTGATGCAAGCTGCCGTAGAGTTCAGCGCGGGTCATCGGCGGTGTGAGATGATCGATAATCACAGCTTGCGATCGCCGTTTTGCCTGGGAGCCTTCCCCTGGATCGTTGACAATAAATGGATAGAAGTGGGGCACCGCGCCCAATACCGCTTCTGGATAGCAATTTTGTGATAGCGCCACACTTTTTCCGGGCAACCATTCCAAATTCCCATGTTTGCCCACATGCACGATCGCATCGGCTCCAAACTTAGCGTTAACCCAGTGATAAAAAGCCAGATAGGGATGGGTTGGTTCTAAATCCGGCGCGTGGTAGTTGAGGCTAGGATCGCGATCGTAACCACGAGCAGGTTGAATCCCAACAAATATATTTCCGAGTTGAATACCCGCAATCGGAAATGTATCTGTTTCGCCAGGCATTCCCCAACGGGTTTGAATTCCAGTTTTTACAGCAATGGGTAAATTTTGGAAATGGATTTGATACTCATCCAGTGATAACGATTGCCTAATTGTTCGCAATCCCCAACTTTCTGGATCATTCGTCACACCAGTGATCAATTCCCGCATCAAATCGTCACTGGTTTCGGGAATATCTCCGACTACGTAACCAGCCGCTTGGAGTGTCTTCAGAATGGACAAACAACTGGCAGGGGTATCCAAACCCACCCCATTGGCTAATCGTCCATCCCGATTGGGATAATTTGCTAAAATCAGGGCAATTTTTCGCGCCTGGAGCGGCGTCTGTCGCAACTTGATCCACCGCGCCGCCAAATCTGCCACGAAGTTAACCCGCGACGGCTCCGGTTCATAAACCACCACATCCGTTTGCAGGTTTGGATTCTGAGTTTGTACCGCTTTGAACGACACCGCCCGCGTAATGATTCTGCCATCAACCTCCGGCAACGCCACATTCATTGCCATATCGCGTGGCGTTAATCCTTGAGAGCCCGCTTCCCAAACTTCCCGCGTGCCACCACTCAAAATTACCTGCAACACTGGCACATTCAGGGTTTCCCATAGCTGGACTTGGGGAGTGTCCGTTTCCAGACTGGCTAAGGAAAAGCTAGTGGTGTTGAGCAATACTTCAATCCCTTGACGGCAGTAGCGGATCAATTCCGATTGCACATCCGGTTCTTTGAGCGATGAGACAAAGATGGGGACTGGTGTTAAATTTCGTGTTGCTAAGGCATGACACAGCGCCTCGATCACCGCCGTATTGCCAGCCAAATAATGCGCTCGATAAAAGACAATGCCTACACCCGGTCGCTCCAGGGTTGCCAAGCCATATTGCCCGAGCATTCCCACACGCGGCACGGGCTGGGGTGGCTGGTAGTCCACAGCATAGTGCAGAAATCGCGCTGCCACAAATTTTAGCAGGTTTTGATAATTTTCCACACCTGCTTCAATGAAATACTGCCACACCTGATTCACCGCTATCAATGCTGCTGTGGAATGGCTGCTCAATGTCGGATCAGGGCGTTCATCACCGGGTATGACAATTAAAGTTGCACCTGTTTTGTTAACCGTTTCCTTGACAACTTCTAAGCCATAACTCCAATAGGGCTGCCCCCCAATTAACCGCACAATGATCACTTCTGCTTTTTCTAAGACATCTTCGGCGTAAGTATCGATCGTCAGTTGCTGTTGTAATTGCAACAAATTCACTACTCGCACTGGGGGGAAGTCAGCAGATAACTGTGTTGTGGCAGCGGCTAGGGTTTGAATATCGGTATCTGCCGCCGTGAGCACGACGATGGGGGCGGGCTGCTGCTCAATAAAAATCACACCGTCTGCGGACGGGTTCCAGCCTCCTGGTATAGTAGCAAGACGATGCATCG
>CAXUIG010000235.1:0-10257 GCA_964250845.1 uncultured bacterium
CCCTCACCCACTCCCGCTCTAATACTAATCACTGCTTGTGGCCGTGGAACCGAATTCCTAAAACAATGTCGTAAAGGAAACTCAAAAAGTTTTCTCCTTGTAGCAGTCCTAATGATTGATAGCAGCCCTTTGCATCCAACAGAGGCTTGGTGGCATAGTAGGCGGGCTGGTAATTATACCAGGGAATAGAAGGCCACAAATGATGAATTAGGTGGTAATTCTGCCCCATAATCAGAAAGTTGAGAATCGGGCTGGGGTAGACTCTGGCGTTTTTCCAGCGATCGCGCTCTTTATGAGGGCGATGGGGCAGATAATCAAAAAATAAGCCCAGTGCTAGCCCTACCACGGCAGTAGGTATGAACCAAAAATTGAGAATGTAACCCAAGAAGTGGTACTGGATTGAGACATAGAAAATTGAACCGACCAACAACCGACTCAAAAACCACTCCAATAGTTCATACTTGCGCCACAGCTGCCGCTTAAAGAAAAATACCTCGTGGTAAAGAAAGCGAACCGGAAGCAACCAAAGTGGCCCACCCGTGGAGACATAATGATCTGGGTCGTTTTCTGGGTCATTGACATGGGCATGATGCTGCAAATGAACCCTCGTAAACACTGGGAAGGCAAAGACTAACATCAACGCACTCACATGCCCTAAGATGGCGTTGATCACCCGATTGCGATGGGCTGACTGGTGACAGGCATCGTGAATCACTGTTCCAGATATGTGCAAGGCAATCACGTTACTGACAAAGCAGCACCAGTGCGGCCAGTTCCAGAGCCAGTAACCACAGTTCGATAGCACCAGCGTAGAGATAGCTGCTAAACACATCAGCAGCGTTGGATTAAAATCACCGGGAGGACTTAAAAACTCCCTAGGAACTGTCAGTGGCTTCTGTGCCTCCGACGTTACCATCTTTAACTCCTTATTAATCAGTTCTGGCGTAGTGTATGATACTACCATTAAAATAATAAATTTTTGTGTAGCATAAGTTATCTACTTCGTTCTTCACCATTATCCTTCTAAATCCCGAAAAAAGTCTTGAGTATAGGTCGTTACCTGTAAGCGAACACCCAACACCCAACACCCAGGATCAGTCTCCATGCAACTACGAGATTCCCAACGCCGGACGAAAATTGTCGCCACGATTGGCCCAGCCACCAGTAGCCCAGAGGTGCTAAAGGCTTTGATTGAAGCGGGTGCAACGACACTGCGACTTAACTTTTCTCACGGCACTGAAGCTGATCATCAGCGCAGTGTCCGCTTAATCCGGCAGACCGCCTTTGAACTGAATCAGCCGGTGGGCATTCTCCAAGACCTCCAAGGACCCAAGATTCGCTTGGGGAAGTTTGAAACGGGGCCTGTGGTAGTAAGTAAAGGCGATCACTTTACGTTAACCAGTCGCTTTGTCGCTGGCACCCAGTTTCTAAGCTGCGTCACATATGATCTTTTGGCAGAAGAAGTCCCAGCTGGAGCAACCATTCTCCTAGATGATGGTCGAGTAGAAATGCAAGTGGAGGAGGTTGACCGCGCTGCCAAAGAGTTGCACTGTCGCATCGTCGTGGGCGGAACCCTTTCTAACAACAAAGGCGTTAACTTTCCTGGAGTTTACCTATCGATTAAGGCAATGACCGACAAAGACCGAAAGGATCTAATGTTTGGTCTGGATCAGGGCGTAGATTGGGTAGCGCTCTCGTTTGTCCGCAACCCACAAGATGTGCTGGAAATTAAAGACCTAATTTCCAGTGCCGGTAAGCAAGTGCCAGTCATTGCCAAAATTGAAAAGCACGAAGCGATCGAGCAAATGGAGGCGATTTTGGCCTTGTGTGATGGCGTTATGGTTGCTAGGGGTGACTTGGGCGTTGAACTTCCAGCAGAGGATGTACCCATCCTGCAAAAGCGGCTGATTGCCACAGCAAACAGGCTGGGCATTCCTGTCATTACTGCCACCCAAATGTTGGATAGCATGGTTAACAGCCCCCGAGCGACTCGCGCTGAGGTTTCGGATGTAGCGAATGCGATTTTGGATGGGACTGATGCGGTGATGCTTTCGAATGAGACTGCTGTGGGCAATTACCCAGTCGAAGCCGTAGCGACTATGGCTCGGATCGCCACTCGGATTGAACAGGAACAGGGGCTGGCATCAAGCCATGCCAATGTTAAAGATACCCGCCGCTCTATTCCGAATGCGATTAGTAAAGCAGTGGGTCAGATTGCGGACAATCTGGGGGCAGCTGCGATCATGACGTTGACCAAAACTGGTTCCACAGCGCGGAATGTCTCGAAGTTTCGACCACAAACCCCCATTTTGGCAGTGACTCCCCATGTGGATGTAGCGCGGCAGTTGCAGCTGGTGTGGGGGGTGAAACCGCTGTTGGTGCTAGACCTGCCTTCGACGGGGCAGACTTTTCAAGCAGCCCTCAATGTGGCTCAGGAGAAAGAGCTGTTGTCTGAGGGCGATTTGGTGGTGATGAGCGCCGGGACGCTCCAGGGGGTGGCGGGGTCAACGGACTTGATCAAGGTAGAGGTGGTAAATGCGGTGCTTGGTCAGGGAGTTGGACTCGGCCAGGGTTCGGTGAGTGGTCGGGCACGGGTAGCTCACAGTGGGATGGATGTTAGTAACTTTAACCCTGGGGAGATTCTGGTTGCACCGCGCACCAGCGCCGATTTTGTCGAGGCGATTCGTAAGGCAGCTGGGATTATTACAGAAGATGAGAGTCTGACAAGCCATGCTGCTGTGATTGGCTTGCGGCTAGGGGTGCCGGTAATTGTGGGGGTGAAGAAGGCGACGGAAGTTATTCGGGATGGGGCGATTTTGACTCTGGATATGCAGCGGGGGTTGGTTTACTCTGGTGCGGTGGGAGCCCATTAGAAGGTTTGAACCAACCCCCCAGACTCTTCCAGCCAGAGCGATCAAGAGCTTGCTTATGGATGTAGTAGGGGCTGCGGCTATAACTTTTGTGCCCAAAAAGATTAGAGAGTTAAAAAGCCTGTTACTGAAAGCAGGGTTTACCTACCGTCCTGGAAAGGGTAGCCACAGTATCTGGAGCCATCCCCTACTACCTGGTGAGCCAATTACCGTCGCCGGGTAAGACGGTGATGATGCAAAACTGTACTTAGAGAAAGAAGTCAATCAGAAACTTAAAAAACTGGAGAATTTATCATGACTCCCCATTACAGCATGGTTATTCAGTGGTCAGACGAAGACAACTGCTACTTAGTTCACTTGCCTGATTTTGCATTCCAGCAGTTCCACACTCATGGTGACACCTATGAAGGAGCAGCAAAGCATGGGCAGGAAGTCCTGGAAACCCTGATTGAAATGTATCAGGAGGAAGCTAGAACCCTTCCAGAGCCTAAAACTCTAGGGCAGTCGTTTCAGGTTGCATAATAACTGTTCAAATCCATGTGCCTTAAGGATTTCTTTAAATGCTTCTAGGCTGAAGTACTGTTCGTATTTAAAAATAGAACTGCTCCTGGAATATCTAGCAGGTAGTTGCTGATTATTTCTAGAGAATAACTTTCTGGCAATGTCTGTTGGAACTTGCTCAGCCGATACTCTGGCAACTGCTGGCAAATAAAGCGCTTTGTTGATGGCTCATTCCAGAAGGCATCGTTGCTGATCTGAGCGATCGCTAACTTAAGGGTTGTTGGGCTGACGCTGTCCCCTTCAATCTTCAGTCTGAAGTTGTCAGCAACAATCGAACAGTTGTGGTACAATTGGATTGCGTACTTAAGGGTATGGTTAATCTTTCCCCCGGCAAATGTCCACCAGAGCGCCCGGCCAGACTCGATCTGAATCCTGTGCCCACCTTGTAGTAACGGTCTAAGGTCTGCTCGGTACTCATCCAGGGCGGCTTGAGCTAACGTATCAAGGTAGGGAATGCTGCCCTCAGTTTGTAGGATATCAGCGATCTGCTGGCAGACTTCAAAGCCTAGAAGCTGCGGGGCAAAGCCACCCCAACTTGGCTTCTTACCGCGTGGAGCTAGAACCACATGAACAGTACGCTCTTCATGGTTAATGTGTGTGACAGTCCAAGCTCGACCAGCAAGGAGAAATGAACTCATCTCTGGGACAAGATTATCAACGAAGGCTTGCTCTAGAGAGCCGACGATGTAGCCTGTTTGGGTCTGCACTTTGTAGAGGAGGGGGCTACTGAAGACCGCATAGAGTTCCATAAAATTCTTGCGTCCAAACACCCGCTCCGCTTGTTCTCCCATCGACAGTAAACCCCCTGTTATGAATAGGTAGTCTTCCTGAATCATATGTTTGAGCAGCACCTCAAACTCGGCATGGTCAAATATTCCCTCCCCGTACCCCCAATGTAACTCTGGAGTATCTCCAGGACATGTGGAACCGCACGGGCTGGGCAAATTCTAAGCTTTCTCGGATTGAGCAAAAATATGGGACGGCTCCACGCCATTAATTTAGGCTCAAATATAGGCTGGAAAATGTCGGGAATTGCAGGTTTGGACGATTAGTATTGCAGGTCGCTACAATTATGAAGTGGAACTGCGGCAGCGGTATTCGTGCGTGCCTTGCCGATGGTTCAAAAGTTGGAGCGATGGAAAAAACGGCTCTGCCATAGAACACGCTAAGGCTTATGTGGTGGCAGGTAACAGGAAGGTTGTCACGTATGGCATCTTTTATCTGTGGTTAGTTCCACCAGAGCAGCGGAAATACAAAGATTTGCCTGATTAGCTGCTTCGCCGGAATGGTTGTCGCGCATTCCTCACCATTTAGCCCTTGAGTGAATGCCGCTTTGAACGTCAAGAAGCCATATACTCAATGACTTGTGGGATGAATGGATGTACAAGCATGACGAATGATGAGTTAAACATATTAGCGTCTTTAGACGAAACTGACGAAATTTCAGTATCACCTCCTGAGCTTCCTTCAAGTCTACCTGAAGATGAACGCTATTTCCTCTTACTCATCACTCCCTTACGCGCGTGTGCTCAGTACAAGCCGAAGTTTGGTCAGGGTGGAAAAGCTGGAATGACACTTGAGCAGTTTCAGCAGATGTACGGTTCAGATTCATTCTATAGCTGGGTAGGTCTTGACTCTCATCTCATGTATGCTGCTCACAAAGCAGCAGGTGGAATGACCTCTATATACCGGCAGCTAGGTATTGGCAGTCAGTGGATTCTCAACCAAGTTCTACAAGACCATCTTAGTTTATCTAAGGAAGAGGCTAATTGGAGCTATTTAGTACCCTCACCAAAAGGAAAACCGCGTCGTCTTTCTTTAGATGGGCGTATTGAACTCGACCATTTACGGGACACCGAGACAAAAAGCCGTGTGAGACAGTGGCTCAACGAGGTAGCAGATAAATTGCTCTTGCCTCAAGAGACACGTGAAAGCAATAAGGGAGTAGTAATTGAAGCAAGGCAAGGCTACAAAAGCAAAGATTCAAAGCGGCAGAACGCGGATATTTCTAACGCATCTAACGCCTATGCCAACCTTTACATCCCTGTTTTGATTCTCTTCTCCACGCAAATAGATGGAGATGTAGCTCAGCGCTATACTCAAGCGCAGTGGTTACTTCTAAGAGGTACAACGCATGGTTCTATAACCGACAGCACATACATCTTCTGCCGAGATGTTGTTGGTTATGACCTCGCAGCTTTCTTTCAAAGAAACTCTGCGCGTATCAAAAGCGAAATAGAAGCTATTTTGATTGCCCTACTTAATGCATAGCCACATGGAAGCTAACAAAAATATTGGTTTTTTTAATCACCTCACATATAAAGGTAATCTCAAGCACACCCGGTACGGATGGTTAAGGCTTACCCCCGCATACTCGGTTCATCTTGTTTCTGGTTTACTAGACACACACCAAGAGAAACATCCGGTAGTGCTCGACCCATTTTGTGGAACCGGCACTACAGTACTTGTATGTGCTGAGAGAGGAATTGAAAGCTATACAACCGACATCAATCCATTTCTTGTATGGCTTACACGCGCCAAGACGTGCTCCTATGAGACGAAAGAGATATTGACTTTTGAAAAAGTCTCCAATCAGGTTGTAGAAACAATGCTTGCCGCAGAGGTACAAGCGGCGTGGGTGCCACCTTTACATCAGATTGAGAAGTGGTGGGATGAACAGACGCTCTTGTTTCTCAGCCGTGCGATGTGGGCAATCAATAGTATAGAAAAGTCAATATCGGAAAATGTAGCTGACCTACTTAAAGTTGCGTTCTGCCGCATGATAATTGAGCAAGCTAATGTAAGCTTTGGGCATCAATCAATGTCGTTTAAAAAGAGACGCAATGGCACCTCGCCCATATTGCCAACTCTGGAGAATGAGACCGTACTAAGCTGGAAGCGAGCAGTTTCCACAATTAGCCAATCAGCCTGCTCAAATGTAATTTCACAGCCGCACGTTCTTCTTGGCGACGCCCGAAATCTCAGCACAAAATTAGAGCCTAATCATTACACATGTGTGATCACGTCTCCTCCTTATCCTAATCGCATGAGTTACATTCGCGAACTACGTCCGTATATGTATTGGCTTGGCTATTTGCAGAACGCACGTGATGCAGGAGAGCTGGATTGGCAGGCAATCGGTGGAACCTGGGGTTGTGCAACAAGTAACGTAGGAAAGTGGAAACCAGAGTATGAAGTAAAAATTCTCTTTGATGGGTTTTACGGTATTATTGAGCGCATTGCAGAAAGGAGTCCGCTTCTCTCTCGCTATGTCCAAAAGTATTTCTATGACATGGTACAGCACTCTAACCAGCTTTTTAGCGTAGTCAAACGCGGAGGTTCCATTCACTACATTGTAGGCAACTCCAAATTTTATGATGTTGTGCTTCCGGTGGAGTCTATTTTCGCCGGACTCTTTGAATCTGTAGGCTTTGTGAATGTCAGCATCCGCACAATTCGCAAACGCTCATCAAAAAAGGAACTTTTTGAATTCGTTGTCTCAGCACAAAAGCCTGCTTGAAGGTGATTTCTTGAGTGATTAAAAGAAGTGCCACTACCCAGTCAACTATAAAGCGAACTATCAAAGGGCCGCGCGTGAAGGTAACGGCTAGTAGTGGCGACGCTGGCATGACCCAGAGTTTGCTGTACCAGGTGAATCGGTGCGCCTCTATCAAAGGAGTGTTCCGCGTGGGCTTTATTCCTCTACCCCTAGTAACTTTCAGAAGTTGAGAGCAGCGACTTAGCGTTGCGCGTCCGGCCTAAAGGGCCGGATCGCACTGGCGAAGAATGCTCATCCGTCACATCCAGGTATCGCGCGTCGTCGGCTAGGGTGCGATGCCCTGAGATGGATTGAATATGCCGCATGGGGACACGTGTTGATACACAACAAGATTCAAATACAGGCTGTATCTGATGTCTACTTAGCTAAAGCCTATCCTCGGCTAAAAATAAATATAATGGTATTTTTACTGGTGTTTGGTTAAAGTACCTCCAGCAAAAAGCGAGGGCGATCGCCATGTACGTAACCGTCACAAAACCACTAACTTTTGAAGAGTTCCTAGCTTGGGATGATCGCTCAGGCAGAGAGTTTGAGCTACTTGATGGGTTTCCTGTGCCATTATCTGAACCAAATGCCAATCATGAGGATTTGAGCGAGCGGCTGTGTACCTATCTCGAAAACCACAGCCAGGAGAATAACTTGTCTTATGTATCCCGGCAGTCTAAACAGATTCGGCTGAAGACCGAGCCAGGGGAGAAGGAAAGGAGCAGAAAAGCCGACATTGTGGTGTTTGCCCAAGAGGAATGGCAACGGATGAAAGGTAGTCCTAGCTCTGCTGCTGCCTACATTCCACCGCCGGGAATCATTGAAGTCGTTAGCAACAACTGGAAGGATGACTATCTGACAAAACTCGCTGAATACGAAGATTTGGGCGTTTTAGAGTACATGATCGTGGACTACGCTGCTTTCGGAGGCATTCGGTTCATTGGTTCACCCAAACAGCCTACCATCACCGTTTATCAACTCGAAAACGTTGAGTACCTACCAGGAAAAGTATTTCGAGGGCAAGATCGAATTGAGTCTCGGTTGTTTCCTAACTTGACTCTCACGGCTGAAAAGATCTTTGCAATGAGCAAATAAAAGAAGAGCCCCCTGCTCCCCTGCCCTCTTCGGTGAGCAGATGCAACTCATATTTGCTAATTCTGAGTAACTTCGCTTGTTCCTGCATCCAGGCATAGAAATCATATCAAATCCGGTTGATCGTCCATAGTTATTGGAGATCGCTTCATTGGTCAGAGGCCACAGGCAAACTAAAGAATCGAGGGTATTGCCATCCGCATCCACTGCCCGATATAGGTATCTGTCTTCCCCCAACACCATTGATGTAGGTTTCATCCACTCGCCACGAATCATTAGTTGGTTTATCATCTCCTCTAAATGGCAGTAGCTGAGCGGAATTAGGCAGTACCAACGAACTCCCCAGAGGATACACAACCGTCATTTTGTCATGTGTTAGTCTAAACTCCAGTTATAAGGAAAAGGGTATCATGTCACCCTCTAAAAACTCCATGCAGAAGCCGCTCCGCCAGTTCCATAAGTTCCTTGCTCCGATCATGGTGCTGCCGCTGTTACTCACACTAACGACTGGAGCGATCTACCAAATATTTGACATTGCAGGTCAAGAGGACACTGTCAAGTGGTTGCTCGCTTTACATAAGGGACATTTTGGTAGTCTCCGTTTAGAAGCGATCTACCCCTTCTTCAATGCTCTAGGTCTACTGTTATTGGCAGTGACAGGCATTTCCATCTGGCTACAGACGCGCCGTACCTCTTTGCGGCGAACGACATGATTCCTGCTGGAAATAACTCTTACAGCAGATTTTAAGTAAGCCGAGTACATGGATTGTGCCAGATGATCAGAGTTCACAGGTTGCCACTGTACTTCCAAAAAGCTGAAATCCTCTGTAATTACGAATTACCCGAATTCAACCAGAGACAAGAGATGCTGGACAGTATTGAACAAATTAAGAACCCACGACTCAGAGGTGCGGCGGCGGCGGGCTTGGCATTTACAGTTGTCACGTTTATTTCGGGAATCGCAATTAGTGCGCTCAATCCTAAAGCGAAAGCCAATCAGGTTGCTGCTCCTTCCTACCTGATTGGAACGGCTTGCGGTGTTCTATTCGGCTTGGTTTATGCGAAGAAGACAAGCGAGTCAGATTCGATTCAAAACCGCAGTACAGCTCAGACTTCCGATGGTAAGATTAAGCAAGATTGGCGCAATTTTGTGGTTGATCGCAAACACAAGGAAAGCGAGGAAATTACGTCGTTCTACTTGAAACCTGAAGATAAAGGCGACATTCCTAAGTTTAAAGCTGGACAATTCATCACGCTCAAGTTGGATGTACCTGGACAGGAGAAGCCTGTAATTCGCCCTTATTCGATTTCGGATTACCCTGATCCGTGTGATTACTACCGGATTTCGATTAAGCGGGAGTTAGCGCCCAAAGGGTCAGATGTGCCACCAGGGATTGCGTCTAAGTTTATGCATGACCAGATTCAAAAAGGAGCAGTGATTGGGGTTCAGCCACCCAGTGGTCAGTTTGTTCTGGACATAGAGAAGTCATTGCCTGTAGTACTGATTAGTAATGGCGTTGGGCTCACACCCTTTATCAGTATGGCGAAAGCTTGTAGTCGCCTCAACCCCAAACGACCGATTTGGTTTGTGCACGGCACTAGGAATGGTCAAACTCACGCCTTTCGAGATCAGGTGTTAGCGATCGCGTTGGAAAATTCCAATCTGCATGTCCATTTTCGCTACAGCCATCCGCAACCCGAAGATAAAGGTCACTACGATAGCGTTGGGCATGTAGACACAGAACTGATTAAAACGTTAGTTGGGCAAGATGCAGAGTTTTACTTGTGTGGTTCCCCACATTTCCTAGAATCGCTTCAGAAAGGACTCAAGGAATGGGGTGTACCAAAGGATCGCGTCTTGTATGAATCGTTCAATCAACGAAGCCAAGCTTTATCCTTACGTCAATCTTCTGGTGAGGCGGCAGTTAAGGCGTCGGAAATTGTCTTCGAAAAATCGGGTAAAACGCTGACCTGGCACAGCGAAGATGGCACTATCCTAGAGTTTGCAGAAGCCAACGGTCTTAATCCGCCGTACAGTTGTCGGCAAGGAATCTGCGGCACCTGTATGTGCAAAATCAGTGAAGGTAGTGTTGCTTACCAGAACCCTCCAACTGCCGAAATTGATCAGGGTTCAGTGCTGATTTGTATTTCCAAGCCCGCAACTCCAAAAGTTGTCCTCGACGTTTAAGA
>CAXUIG010000236.1:0-10194 GCA_964250845.1 uncultured bacterium
GTGGGAGACGGCTCCCTCCATTATACTATGGCCATTCTAGCCGACTTGATATGAGGCAGCTCGTTTCTATCTAATACACCGTTAGGCTGCTTAAAGCAAGCCAGCGCATTAGGCAAAAAGGCTCTAGAAAAGTAAAGTTATGGCATATCTCCTGTTTTAATGGAGGCAAGATGAAACAACGACAGACATTGACTGTTTTCGGTATTGCTGCCACGTTGAGTATGGGAGTGCTGCCGCCCGCACTCGCTCAAGCCGGTGACAATCTCATTATTCCGGGCCAGAGCATCGGGCAGACGCACCTCGGCAGGAATGGCGATCTCTACCTGAACAAACTCCCCAGACCCGATGGCATGGATGTGGGTATGTCGCAGACCCGACAGGTCTGGGTTTCAAAAAAGGGAGGCAAGCGTTCCGATACGCTGTTCATTCATACAGTTAGCAACGGTGCACTGAACGTCCGGCCCATTCAGGGCGTCACCATTGATGATATTCGGGTTACGTCTCCCTGGTATCATACGAATGACGGCCTCTCCACCGGGAGTACCAGAGCGCAAATCCGCCGCCGCTTCCCCAACGCACGCCCGGTAGATGGCGACCGGACCTTGTATGACGATGCAAGGCTTGGCATCGCCTTTGAATTCGCCCAGAGCGCAACCGCTAAGTCACCCTGCATCGCCATTATGGTTCATCCCCCCGGTGACGTGCATGTGGCGGACATGGAGGAAGTCAACCGCGTCTTGCGCGAAGGCGATCACTTTTAGGGCTTTTTGGGCTTTTTGGTCTGGTTTGGCCCATCAAGGGTGGCTCACCCTGCCATGCCCCAGGCAGGAGCAGTTCGCAATCAGGAGCGCGTCAGCTACTGTAGCATTTTGAGCTGCACCCTAAGTAGCATCTTACTTCCAGCCTTTTTCAGCTTGCTCCAGTACATAAGCCGATACATCTTCTATCTCCTGGTCACTGAGGCGGTTTTTATAGGCTGGCATAGCGTTCAAGCCATTCTCCACCAAATACACGATTGCATCTAAAGAATCCATGCCATATTTTTTCAAAGCCTTTGGCCTCAGGTTCTTGCCACGCCTGACGATATTGCCGCCATTCTGATGACAGGCGGCACAGTTAGCGCTGAAGACTTTTGCCCCGTTAGCGCTGAAGACTTTTGTTTCGTTGGCTGTATCTGCCGCTAGAGCCTTTGGGTTGAAGGCAATAGTCAGCACTGTGAGCGTCAGTAATACAAACGTTAGTAGCTTTCTCAATGAGATTATCCTTAGTTTTAAAAGTCTATCTATGCCCGGTGAGATCGCGCCACTACACCGAATCATCGACCCACCCACACTGCGGGCAATCCCAATGCACCGGTGGCTTCTCATACCGAGGAAAAGACCACTGACACGCTCGGGCATACGCTGGTGAATAGCGGGTGGTGATCCAATAGTTCCAGCATCTCCTCTGGCGTCCAGCGCTGCCGAGGTTGGATAATTTCCTCGCCGTTGTAGAAGGAGCGATAGGCTTTTATGCCGCGCTCTCCGGGCTTCGCACTCAGGAAGTTTACGCAAGGCTCTGGGTTTAATCATCGTGGAGCTTTCCAGAAATATTAGACTTTGGACAATTGTGTAACTAAGTCGAAGTTGTCCAAAGTCCAATATATTTGAATGAACTGGTTTTTCGCATAATGCCCTATCTGTCCAGTCAATGCTTTCTATGCTACAAGCTTCTACTACTCATAACCCAGATGATTTCTCATGCATCAGAGGGTCACTGGCCCACTTTTGCAGAAATTTTGTATCGCCTGCATAAGGAAGGTCTTTACATCCGTGCTAACCAGCTGGCGGAGTTTATGTTAGTGCATGGGCTACCTGTAGACCTGCAATATGTGCCTCCTCACCTACAAAAGAAGGCCAGAAATTTGAATGCAAACTACCAGGGTGACATGGCTCGGTTGAGTGAGAAGCTAGATGATTACTTCAATCTGGAGTGAGATTGAGAGCTGATTTATAAAAGCCGGTTATCGCTTCTTATAAATCGCCGGTGAAGACAGACTGGCACACTTGCCGCCCCTATAACTGGCAGGAGCGATCGCCATCCTACTTCTGCCACTCTACTTTCTGCCACTCTACTCTACGGCGCGGCCAGTGACCCGTCACCGATACCAGCAACTCGTAGTCGCTGGGCACCGATATTGCGGCTGAGTACCGCTAACCCTGCTAGGTGCGCTTGCAATCCGGCTGTGCTAGCGCAACAATCAGTGAATATGACGGGTTCAACGCCAATATCAAAAAGATCCATTGCGATTTTCAATACGCACATATCAGTGTCGATGCCGACGATGAAAACCCGTTCAATACTCTGCTTACTCAAATAGTCAGCCAGCTCGTCCGGCATACCGCACAATCCAGGCTTAGAAAAGACGAGATCTGGTTGAGCAAATGGTGCTAGTTCCGGGACAATGTCTGTCTCTGGCTCACGGTCGCAGCTGTGCCAGTCGAGAAATCGCTGGTATGGCCCATCCTGGGAGTTGATGAAACGAGTAAACAGACATAAGGCATACTTATCGCGCTGGATCAAACGGGCGACTCGTTGCGGGACGTGATGCGTAAATTCGTTGATGAAACCGGGTTGCACATCAACAATGAGTAATGGCTCGGACATTTAGAAGTTGTTCGCAAGTGGTGGATACATTGAGAAGTCTATCTTTCATCATTAGAGTTTTAAGACGCAACTTCTACCCATCCAGAGGTGTAAAATCCCACTCAGAAATTTTTCGCTCTTGCACGGGGCTTGCTCATGCTGGCGTTCTCCAAAAATGACGTTGAAAAAAGTACCAAATCTCCTTGCTACCGTTGATCAGCTGGTTTGGTCCAGAACCCCCTCGCTTGCCAGACATGTCCAACACCCTTTAGGGTCACAAGTTCGACCTCTGAACCACCTCCACAATTGGGGTAGCGAGCAATTTCAACGCGCGAGCCTGGAAGCTGTTTAACTTGTGCTCCACCAGTGCAACCGTTATGCTGCCGCCAAAAACTGATCGTATCGGGTACAGACAGAATCCAGCCATAGGGAACTAAAGGAGGTCTACCGCCCGACCAGGGCACCTTACGGTCATCAGTGCCATTAATCATCAGCATGGAAATGGGAGTTTCAGGATGGCAAGACGATTGCAGTTCTCCTGGTAATGTAGCAACCACAGAGGCAAACGCAGCAATTTGGCTCTTTGGTTCGCAAGCCAGTCTTTGAACCAAAAAGCCACCATTAGACACGCCAGTGGCATAAATCCTACGTTTATCAATGGCTCTAATCTTCTCCAAATGGTCTATCAAGGCAGAAACGAAGGAAACGTCGTCCACACCCGTCAACCAGTTACTCGTAACGTTCCAACGTCGCTCTATTCCATTCGGGTAAACGATGATAAATCCTTTTTGCTCCGCCAGGTCACTAAAACCCGTACTCAAAGCCAAGTCTTTGCCTTGAGAGCCATAACCATGGAAAGCTAGCACCAAGGGCATGGGGTGGTCTGGTTTGTAAGACCTGGGGGTGTGTAAGTAGTAAGTCCTCTGCTGTCCTTGATGAAACAGCTCTCCCATTTCATCACCTTTGGGCGCGGTCGCTCTAGCAGGGGTAGCAGACATTTGTTCTTTCAATGAACCACTTTCCGATGTCAATTTGGCCTGACAGGCAAAAGTAGAGCCAATCAGCATCAGGAAAACGAGGAATTTGGCAACAGCACTTTTAAAGTTCATCATAAGCCTATATTTCAGTGAGCGCACTCCGGTATTTTTCCCTTAGCTGCGGGTTTAATCATGGGAGCGTTCTCTAGAAATATCCACTGTGAAAATTTCACAGCTTCAGGTTTGGTCAGTTTTAAAGATCACTGAAGGGTGCGAGCGTTTTATTCAGAAATATTGGGCATAGCAGTCCAAAAGTTTTGGTTGAAGAGAAGCAGCCCACCCGATAGGCGACCCACCAGACTTAAAAAACGGCGCGCCTGGCAGGTGTCCTACCGGAGCACGTAGGCTGAAGATGAGGTCAGGGTATTGCCGCCACTGCTGAGCGCTGCTGTACAACTGCCATCCAACAGCATCGCTAAATTTGCTGTAGTCCTCCCCCACGTTTTCCCAGATGCGACTTTGCATACTGAATCCAAAGCGTTCGTTACTGTACTTTACCCACAGTTGATCAATCGTTTGAAGGTCTGGACAGGGAAATTCTTGAATATCTTCTTCTGTGAGCCAGCCAGCCGTGACGCGACGAGTTATCTTCAACATGATCGCCCCAGTTTCCTCATCAGCCTTTTGCCACTGCCCAGATGCAAGGAAGTTGCGCAGGGGAGTATAGTCCACACCTACATCTGAGAGTAATTCATCTTGCTCCGACATACTTATAATCTCCTACTATGATGCCCAATTTTTAACACTTTTCGGTGACTGAACATGACCAATGTCAAGACATTTGGAGCTATACTACATGCGAAAATTACTTTCGATTACGAACTCTCAGTCCTGACAGATTCTAGCTCACTCCCTTCACGCTTTTAGGTTTCTGAAAGAACGATGTTTAAAGAAGTGCGCACTTTCTCCAGTGGCTTCTCCCACAACTGATTCCATTCAAGGCCAAACAGAGGCTTGGCCTGCTTTGCCATCAGCCATCCCTTTGTGATCGCCTCCATGTATTGCGTCGAAAACTCAATATCGTAAACAACAGCTTTGAGGAGATTTTTCGCCAACAATGCCAGCCAAAAGCGCGTAGCATGTAACTGAGCCACATAAAAAGCTTCTAATTGAAGCTCTCCCAGGAGATTGATATCGCATCCTGTGACAATATGCCAGATATCGTGCGTTTCGGTAATGTGCGCTCCTAGAAATTGGTAATCATTCTCCACTTGCCCCGTCTGTAAAGGTTTCAAACTGTTTTCGAGCATATGCTTGGCATAGGCATATCCCAACGTGTTAGTTGGCAAATAATAGAGTTTTTGTAAATTGATATCGCCCAACCGTGGACGCTTTTCAAAGGCTTGTTTCCCTTGCGGCGTACTAGAGAGAAATTCAACTACCTTCTGCAAACCATGCGGCTCACTCACGGCATTGAGAAGTTTGCCAATACTCGCAAAATCGCCGTCAGGCGCTCTCACCATATCTATAATGATCTCAAGTACACCATCCTGCCATGCTTGTCCTAGTTCGTCCGGGGAATGCATCATAATAGAAAACCTTTAAAGCTCCAGACTCTGATTGACCAGAAGAAGTGCTGTGAAACTCTGCGTCAACTCCGATGGCCGTCAGGGGGAAGTTGCCCTAAACGCGGAGTAGCCAGATCTAACATTTTCCTCAAAATCCCCAATTATTGGTGAGAAACGTGAAACTACTTTCGTGTATAGCGGTGCTTGACTCCAATAGGAAAATACTCGCTTATCGCCGGTTGGGGCTAGAGCAACCTGCGGCATTTGGTACTTAGCTGGGACGTAGTTGGCAAATTCGCTGTTGAGCCGCAGCAACTGAAATTGAATGGAGGTAGCGATCGCCTGATGTTTTTCAACACTCGCATCCACTCCCGGAGCTAACTCCACAACAACAGATAGGAATCGATTCTTATCCACATCTTCCTTCACCTGCAATACAAACTTGCCCGTCACCCATTCTTTAATGACTGACTGCTCTAATCCTACTGTCACGTTCTCCGGGTAGATGTTTGCGCCGAAGTAGGAAACAGTGAAGTTGGAGCGTCCAAAAACATAAACGAAAGGTAAGGGATGAATCCCTCTTCCACCCTCATGCTGCAAAGTCTCTACTGGGTCGAACTGCCATTCTGCCAGAAACTTGAGCATGGCATCGTAGGTGATTAAGCCCCCAGTATCCGCAATATGATAACGCACTAGGGGAACGCCATTATCTCCTGAAAACAGCAGCGTGCCGTCTTGGACTTCGAAGAAGCGACTGAGGGGGTCGTACTGTACCAGTGTGGGTAGGCGCGATTCACCAAACAGCGCACGAGCCGCATCTGGATGGTTTGCTAAGAAACGGCGGATGCAAATGCTGAGTGGAGTTTCGTTGCCCAACACTCCGGCGTCAGCTGTTCCATAGAGTGAGGCTGAGTCGGAGCAGGGATTTGTCGAGCCGACGCGCTCCCCAACAAGACTGCGCCACTCTTCGCTGAAAACCTCTCCAGCCATGACCAGTTTAATCTGATACTGCTTCCAATCCACCCCACGAGCAATGCCACTGTCAATAACATCCTTAAGAAACGGCGGGTAGCCCAGCAACACAACCTGCTCAAAAGCGTGACCAAGTTCCTGCACAACTCGGAATATCTCTGAGAGAGTTATTGCCCGGAGTGACAACGGTAATGGGATAACCCTTACTTGCGAGGTAGCGACAGCAATTTGTCGTGTACATTCCACCTACCCAGGTTCCCAAGGTAAAACAGATCACGGCTAGGGTGCGGCGGGTATCGGCATAAAAGCTGTCGTGGAATATCTGCTCGAAGCGTGTAGCAATCTGGAGTTCGTCTGTCAAAAAGCGGGGCCAAAACGTGGGCTTGCCCGTCGAACCCGACGAAACGGCAATGATGTCACACACGGACAGCTGCCCATTGTGGCACAACTCTGCTAAGGGGTGACGTAGCAGATAGTTCTCTTTAGTGATAAGTGGAAGTTGTTGGAAATCCTCGTAGGTTTGAATAGATGTGGGATTTATGCCGTGTTCTGTCAAAAAAGCTCCGTAAGCGGGTACAGCAGAAGCGACATCGTGAAACAACGCCAAGGCAGCTGATTCTGGAGAGATATTCTGATGCCGTTCTGTTGCGCCTTAAGAGGCGTACTTAGGAACTCTTGAAACGCCGTGAGCGTCCGGTGACGTTGTTCCGACTGCATTATCCCCATCTGTTCAGTTGAAAATTAAGATTAGGATACTGCAAGGGCGCTCTCGGTTGCAAATTTACATCGCTCCAACAAGAGCTGTGTTCCTTACGGTTTGCTCATTGTTAAGGCGGTTCATCAAATTCAGAACCGAGTCTTGAGTAAACGTCAACTGGGAAGTTTAGTAATGGGGCAACCACAAGTATCGGATGCTGTCGCCCCCAAGCAGATTTCCGAAACGCGGAGGCCATGCTTGCCCAAGTGCCGATATTCCACCTGATTCCTACAAGATAATTGTGATATCAGAATTGGCACTGTCACCTTATCAATTGTCGATGTTATATGGCGAATTTCCACCCTTTTGAGCCGGAACCTAAATTCACAGGATTGGCTGTGCCAACCCACATTACGCTCCGAGCTGCCACTGCAACCAAGTCTGTTTACCTCTCTGCCTACTGCAATACTCCTGAACGAGTTGTCGGTATCATCCAGCGCACGGTTCAACAAGCTGGAGGAATGAGCGTATTGAGGCCAATCGAATCAGAGGGCTTCTGCCAAGAACTGCTCATCGGGGCACAACTGCCTGGTCTTTCCAGTTCCGATCTGTGTCGGATTCGTACTGCCATTCAAAGAGCTGGCGGTATGGTCGAGACGGTACGCGTTAACTACCAGATTCGCCGACCCCAAAGCAGTTCTTCCGAGCGACCCAAATCCTGTGAACGCTGCCGCTACTACTACGGCAAGCGCCACGGCAATGCCCAACTTATCTGTGCGATGCATCCTTATGGCCCTAGCAACGACCCTTGCCAAGACTGGGAAGTTCTCGCCGATTGATTGGGATTGACAAATAGACTAAATCCTGAGTGGTGTAGCCATAATCTAGCATTGCCTTTTGTAACATCCCAGCACCTGGCTTCCGGAAACTGTCAAAATCATTTGTGCGCAGAAATGAACTCGATAACTTCCGCTCTACCTGCCAAACGATGTCCCCATTAAAGTCGGGACAGAAGTAGATTCGCTCTATCTCTGGGAAAAGCTCGAGTGTGTAGAGCTGCTCTTCGATGCATGATTCAAGGGATTTGTAGGGCTGTGGAGTGGCAGGATTAATGGCGCTGCACCCACCCTGATTGCTAATTCCAACAATTTTATAGCCCTCTTGGTGGCAGTGCATGAGTGCTTTACAGCGGATTTCAGCTTTCTGGAAGTACAGTGGCAACCTGTGAACTCTTATGCTCTGGCACCACCCGTGTACTCGGCTTACTTGAAAGAAGCTGTATCCTTATAGAAATGTTTGCGAATGATGCTTAGAAGCAGCGGCATGGAAAGCCACCAGAGAGGCAACTACTCAGAAAAACTCCAGCTGTTGCCTACCCAGTAGCAGATAATTGATTTATTAGATGCTGCTATTAAAGAAGTGGTGGCGATGGGATAAGGCACCAAGACTTCAACCGACCGAATCATCAACCCACCCACACTGAGGACAGCCCCAATGCACAGGCGGCTTCTCATACCGGGGAAAGGGCAGCTCGCACTGGGGACATGCGGTCAAAGGCTAGCGTTGGCGCTCCAATTTGGTGCCTTTTGGCAATAGCCACACCAGTATGATACCGGTCACTGCCCCATTCCCAGCCCAACCTGCGCTGGAGGACAAGGCCGCACCCCCAACTTGGCACGCGGCTGCACAAACAGTCGAACCCACTGCCCCATTCACGGCTCCACCTATGACATTAGCAAGTACCCACCAGCCTGCGTGCTGAGTGTGACGGTGCAGGACTAGCCATTGGGCAACTCCGAGTACAGCAAAAATCACGAGGTCGCTAACGACATTTAACCAAAAAACCTTCCAGAGTCCCCCCACAGATGAAAGCAGCTCAACTATGGGAGCGAGAACTCCTCCAGTCATGATGTCTACATTAATACCCAAGAACCAACCAAAAGCACTGGCTACCACCCACCAGCCTGCATGTTGCATGTAACGGCGCAGAACCAGCCATTGAGCAGCTCCGACGACGAGACCAGTCATGAATATGTACCAGAAGAAGTCAGTCGGCGCAGACAAAGCTCCAATAATGGTTCCACCTGCCGTAGTCACCAATATCCACCACAACCACAAGAAAAGACGCTTTCTAGGGCTTTGAACCTTTGTCTGTCTATCTCGCTCCTGCACAACGTCCGACTTACGCTTTTTTAATAAATTATAATGATGCGCCAAGGTAATGGTAATTGGAATTGCCACCATCGGCACGCCATTACTTAAAGATTCTAAAATTTGCAATTGGGTCTGATTACGGCACCCTACGAGCATTTCCATTTGAGTAATGACACTGATTGCCAAGGTCGAAGTCTGAGCTTCTGCTTCAAGACGAGCAATGGCGATTTCCTCGCGACGACCAACGTCGAGCAAAATATCAGTGTCCACCAAAAGCTTCTGCACCATTTCAAAGAAGCCATTCTTTTAAGCGAGTGGCGCGAACCCACTGGATACTGTCTTGCAGGTCTTCTCGATCCTGCCAAAGACCAATGAAGGGCGAGAGAGCGCCAAGGAGAGTTGGTTAGGCTGCTCAGGAGGCTGCGGCTTCTTTCTTCGCTGCTTTAAAAAGGCAATGAAGTCAGCGACTTCTTGCTGGTCACTGGGGGGTAAGGTTGTAAATTGCTGCCAGATATCAAGGGATTCCATAATTTAAAATCAAGGGCTGTTCACAAAGCTAATCCTAGAATTATTAGAGCTTATTCTAGTCAGAAGAGTGAAGTGATTTCATTGCAATTTTTCCTCATTTAAGAACGGTTTCGGCTTTCTCAACTGAGTTATCGCCTATCCCCAAAGTCAGATGCAAAGGGGTGTGCGATGGGTACGCCTTCACCACCTGGCGGTAAACTTCGTAGTTAGTGGGCAGCGTCCTGTCTTGATCGTCCACTCTACATCTGATCCGGTACTCCACATTTTTTAATAGTTCGGGCTTGCTTGCCTCTTCTTGGGGTCTAATGCGTTGTTCCACTTCATCAACGGTAGGTCGCAGCGGTAGAGATGGCCACCACAGCCCCCGGTCATCAGGACCAGTGACGGCTCCTTCTGGTTTCAAGCCATTGTGATTGAGCAAGGAGGTTTTGGCAAAAGTTTCAAGGCGCGGTGATCTCTCACTCGCTAAGTTGTTGGCATATTTTACTTGCCAAGTATAAGTCGTGAGCGCTGTTGCTTCATACTGTTCGGTGGTCAGGGTGTTGCAACTGGTAAGTGCGAACACAGTTAAAATTGCTGCAAAAATCAAAAATATCGGCTTGCACATAATTCATAATCTTTAGGACTTACGCATTGACAAAATTCGCAAGATCTGAATTAAGCACAAACGTGT
>CAXUIG010000237.1:0-10163 GCA_964250845.1 uncultured bacterium
AATTGATTCGTTTTTATCGCTTTTTAATGTGAAGAAATATTTCGCCAACAGTGTCCGTGTAGGTTTTACCCCCCTGCACAGTCCGCACCACCACCTCCTGATTTCCGAAGACGGCGGGATCGGAAGAAGACATATAGCTGGAGGGGTGGGTTTGGTACATGGCGGCGCTGCTGGTCGCGTTTGCGGGATCTTTTAGATTAGGAAACGCTATACAAACAGCTTCTAACCAGAACTCTCCCCACCCAATTCGAGGCAGTTCTTTTGTCCGTAGATGTGAGACTGAAGCGATCGCCCGGCTAAAAGCGGCAAAATCGGTAAGACACAAGGCGATAGAACACTCAGCAATCCTACTACAAGAGCAAGACCGATTGACAGAGTAGAAGTGTTCATCCTTGCTTTAATAGCTGCCGAATAGTTTGTTCGGTTTGCTCATAAGCCCCTTCTCCGATATGGTCATAGCGGATCAAACCTTGACGATCAGCTAAGAATAGGTGAGGCCAATACTCGTTGTGATAAGCCTTCCAGGTCTTGTAGTCGTTATCAACGGGAACGGGGTAGGTGATCTCGTGCTGCTGCAAAGCACGTCTGATGTTATTCGTCTCCCGTTCAAAAGCAAACTCCGGGGTATGAATGCCAACGACTTTCAGCCCCTGCTTGGCATACTGCTGATGCCAGCCAACAACGTACGGTAGAGTGCGCTGGCAGTTAATACAAGCAAACGTCCAAAACTGCACCAAGACAACGTCGCCTTTGAGATCTGCAATCGATAAAGGAGGCGAATTCAGCCATTGACTGATTCCTTGAAAATCAGGTAGCGCATTACCAGCAGGGGGTAAGGCAGCACTTTCTGACTTGGGTGTTGCATTAATCTGAGAATTGTTGGAAGGCGCGATTCTCAAGTTCGAAGCAGTAGTAGCAGGATTTCCTTTTCTAAAATCTATTCCAAACAGGGTTGCCGTGCCTGCTCCCACAGCACCCAAGCCTAAATAAAATAACAATTGCCGTCGCTGGCGCGAAATTTTATCCATGAGATTATCTCTACGGCTTGGTTGTCGTATCTTTTTTCATTGCATCACCTTTCATAGCATTGCCATTGTGCATCGCATCACCTTTCATGGCATCACCTTTCATCGCATTGCCATTGTGCATCGCCTCACCTTTCATCGCGCCATCTGGCTGAGTCGTGCTAGCAGTAGTAGGGGCATTAGGTGAGGCTTGCTGATCGCTTGCAGCATGGCTAGAACAGGCACCAAGACCTGCAATTAAGGTCAAGAGCGTCATTAAACCAATTATTTTCTTCATGTTTGTTTCCGTCCGGTTGAGATTGAATTTTTTGAGGTGGAAATATCTCGACTCTCAAACTATACTGGTGAACACTGAGGCTGATCTGAAACGAATCCACAGGTTTCCTAAGTTTATACGTTGAGAATACTCAGTTTAAACTCAGAATATTCTCAGAATTGTTGTGTCGCCAAAAAGATCTGAGGACAGGCAATCCGACTCAATCTCTAAGCAAATCCCATCCCAGGTTTTGTCAGTCGCTTGATAAATCTATGCACAAAGCTCCCCTCGGTTGTTCAAATACTTCACCTGACGAGAGTTCTGTGGTTTTTGGCAGTTCCGACTGGGTAAGGGGGGTTGGCGTTGCCCTCTGAATCCACCGCTCGATATAAGTATTTCCACTGTCCTTGGACCTTGATTTCAGTTTCATCCACTCGCCACGAGGATCGAGTTGGCTATGACCACACTCACTAACGAACTAATTGAGAGCTTGTCACCCATACCGAAAAATTTGGCTCTGTCCCGGAAAGCTATCGTCTAAGCTCGGCCTGTCCGGTGAAATTGTCCGTGCCATAAGCGCACGCGGGTACGCCAATCCAAATGCAGGCGATAGAAAGCCATACTCAGTAAATCACAAAGTTTCCCAGAAGCCTTACCAGCAGGTTATTTGAGCTAGGATACTCAATTCGGCATAAATTCCTAGAATTCCCTTATAGTTTACTTGTGGTAACTGTCTCTAATAATACTCCGTGGTCGTATAAATGCAAAATGCACCACCAGCCCACTGAAACATCCGTGCTGTTGACTTTGGCATTCTTGGCATTAACCGAGGACGACTGTTTTTTTGAAAGCGATGTTGGCAGCACTCTCACCTAGTCCCAGTTTCATCAGTGTACCGCGCAGAGTTACGTGAGCTGGTGACGCATCATTCCCCTCGGCGATCGCCTGTAAATTGCGAGCGATTATAGCTCCTTGCTGATGAGGATCGGGAGTCTGACTAGCAAGCTGGAGGCATTGACGCAGGTGTTGACTCAAGAGCAATCGATTGATTCATGGAATTGTTGGTGGAAAGTTCAACTTCCTGACTAATTAAGCGCTATTACCATAAAGTTGTTCTGGGTTGGAAGAACTAGCTGCACGTGCAGCTAGTTCGAGAGAGCCTAATTACTGGCAGTGGTAGAGGAGCGAAGTGGGGCATAGCCAAAAGTGGCGTTGGCCATCCGGCACCAGATGCTGACAGATTTGAATGTTGCCAGATTGATGGCATCAGGAATCGGGTAGCGCTGCGCACCCTGAGTTTTTTGTAATTTACCCAGATTCACATAGCTACCAGCAGTTGTACTTGAATATGACTTGGGTGGTTTGGCAGAAGCATCCAGCAGCACGTGCAAATCTGGTCCTAGCTTACTGGCACTGAAAGCCGAGTCAAGCTCCAAGTAGCGATGTCCGTTTTCTGTGACAATCTGAGCTGTACCAGTAGTAGGCTTTTCTGCTGCCAAAAAGGTGCCAGACATCAGCGCTGTAGTTTGATTTTGTGCCACAACAGCATGAGAGCGAGTTGAGGTGACGGCAGGGCTAACTGCACGAGCAGACGAATTGGCTCTGACTGCACTGCTGGAGACTGAGAGAACAGCAGCTAGAGAAGCAGTAGCACCTAGTAATAGCAATTGGTTCAGTTTCATCAATTTAAACTCTAATGTGTAAGTTGGTAATTCAGACTTGAATTAATCTTGGTTCTGACGCAATGAGGGTGATCCGAAGCTTTAGACTATCCTGAAAGCTATAATTTACGTTGTCCGAATTGGCTCTAGCACCTAGCCATCATTAAAAGTGGTTGATAAACTAGTTAGAGAAAATTTGGTGTTCTCCGAAAAATTTGGGTTCAAGCCAGGTGTTTTGTCTAAAATCCCAATCTTCTAAGGAACTGTTGCCGTCAAGCTTCAGCTGAGGGGCGTACAAAGTACAACCTAACAACCGGCATACATCTAAGCCAGCGTTGGGGAAGTAACAGAGCGCACTGTGTTAGTGTTTCTACGTTAAATTTTGGCTAATCGCAGAGTTTTTTCATGCCTAGCGCCTCCGGTGCTATGGCGATTTAAACTCTTATGTAACCTACAGTACCAGAAACTAGTTTAGTCCCTCGTGTACCTTATGGTACGGATCTGGGAATTGTAGCAATAAGGTAGTGGTAAAAAATTACGCGACTTTAAACCAACCTCTTTCTCAGCATGTTTTTAGAGACAACTCAGTCTGTTCTCAGCAAATTCTCAGAAAATGGTGTAATACACAAGTACTGAATTTGTCTGAGAACTTCGAGCTATTCTCTAGGTACAATAGCTAATAATTTCGGCACTTAAGCGTGTTCATAGAAATCTAGAAAAAACATGAAAATAAACTTAGCAGCCGCTGCCACTTTTATCGGCACAATTCCGGGAACAGCCTATCTCTGGTTGGCAGTCATCATCTTCGCTGCTTCTAATTCCGTAACGCGGAAAATAATGGAACTTGGTAGTCAACACTTGATTGACGGCAGGAATCCCATTTCATTTTGCAATGTTTTATTTGTCGGAAATCTCTGCGCGTTGGTAGTTTTAATTCTGGTCTATAAGCGACAGTTAAGCGTGCATACCTTCCGGCAGTTTTCCCTTAAAGACTGGGGCAGCATGGCAGCAGTGGCGCTACTGGGCGGAGCGCTAGCACCTGCTGTCATACTTTTGGCTCTTTCTCACACAATGGTCAACAATGTTGTTTTAGTCGGGCGGATCGAGCCACCGTTGACCCTAGCTTTATCCATCTGGTTCCTAGGAGAACGCACAAACCGATGGGAAATTGCTGGTTCGCTCGTTTCGTTTGTTGGAGTCGCGTTTATGGTAGGGCTTCAGGGCTTATGGGAACATAATATGGCTCCGGCAGGTTTCGGCACCGTCGGTTGGGGTGAAATTCTGACAGCTGTTGGAGCTGTGGCTCTGGCTGTCTCCACCAATATCAGTAAAGCTCGCCTAGACCGGATTCCTGTCGGCATCTTTACTATTGTACGGACGGCTTTGGGAACTGTGATCTTCTTCGTTATTGCATTATTTTTATACGGCAGCCATCATTTTATAGATGCCTTCTCACCTTTTTTATGGAAGTGGATGTTAGCTTATGGCACGCTCATCGTCGTGGTGGGTGAATCAGCTTGGCTGACTGGCATCAAGAAGTCCAGTGTGGCTTATGTCTCGCTAGTTGGCGCTTTCAATCCAATTGCGGCAGCCTTAATAGCTTATCTGCTCTTGGGCGAAGCGCCTACCCCAGCTCAGTATCTTGGGGGCAGTGTGATTCTATGCGGTATTGTACTAAGTCAAATTGGAAATTGGCGCAAGCCTTCTCCTCCCACTGCTACTACTAAGAGGAGTCATCCTCAAGCAATGGAAACTGGAGTCGGATTTAAGGGAGTATAAACACGACAAAGTAGAAATAATAACAGCTATATTCTAAATAAAATGAGAATTGCCTGAGCCCAACCTGAAATTTTTCTTAGCTTCATCTTAGCAAACATTCAGTCTCAACTCAGCTTGATCTCATCCGTTTAAGTAGCATCAAACCTACAATGATCTATACATGCAGTTAAACTTTTAGTTTTATGCTGCCACAGCAGATAACAAGGCTTGAGCACAAGTTATCCCATGAATTAGTGCCTAATAAACAAAGGTATCAAATGAGCTATGTGAGCCGCCTCCTACAGCTCGCCTGTTCAAGGTCGTCTTCAGACTTATAATAGATTTTTGGTTGATGATGCAAACCAATTCTCCCGACTACTGTAAGCGCTGTTACTTTTACCACGGAGCCAATAAAATTTTGTGTGCCATTCATCCCTACTGGTATTTGCAACTACTTTATCTGCCATACAACCAGTGGAGTGATGGAGAGAATCAACACTCGGATTAAGTTAATCATGCGGCAGGGCTATAGCTTTGCTAGCTTTGATAACTTTCGGTCACGCCTACTAGCTTGCTTTAATGATAACTAAACATTATCACCGAAAGTACAGGAGAGTCATTGGTATTTCCCCAATTATACAACTTGACCACCTTTTTAAGTTGTGTCGCTTTCAACAGGGGCACTTTCTGCCTGATCTGATCTTGCTCAATGTGGGTTGGCAAGAGTCGCTACCCCTTGAGCTACCGTAATAAGCTTGGCGACACAACCGCTTTTCCAGGCACTTAGGCCGTCCAAACTTATAATACCCGTATAATACCCACATAAGAGTCGCCTTCCTTCAGCAAGGAGCATTTTATGTGGTTCCTGAAATTGCGCCAGTGGCAGCAACAGCCGCACGTACTGGAAGTTTTATCCGCCCTCAGCTATCGGAGTGGTGAACTGAGTCCCTATTTGCAAGAAATTGCTCGTAGCGTCAGCCGATTTCTCAATGTGGATTGGTCTGTAGTAACGCTTTGCCAGGACGGGTTTGAGAAAGTGCTGGCAAGTAGTATTGACCTAGGTAGAGGGGAGCAGACTTATTCGCTGCACGGTACTTTAACTGACACTGTTGTGCAGACAAAGCAATTACTTATGGTACTGGACGCCAGAACCTGTACTGACTATGGGAAAGCTCCAGTTGGATATTCGGCTTATTTAGGAATCCCGTTACGCACTCCCCAAGGTGAGGTGGTTGGAACAATTTGTTGCTTCCACAAGAAACCACGCAAGTTTACGGGCATTGAAGTCCACACTGCGGAAATTTTTGCTGAGCGTGCCGCAACAGCGATCGATAATTATCATCTTTACCTGCAACAGCGGCAATTTAATCAAACCTTGGAGGTTGAGGTAGCCAAGCGTACAGAGGAACTGCGGGTAGCTCAAATCAAACTGGTAGAACAAGAACGTTTAGCAGCAATTGGAGAATTTGCCGCCACCATCGTCCACGAAATTCGCAACCCATTAACAACAATCATGATGGGGTTGAATTATTTTAAGCGAGTTGACCTATCTGGGCCAGCCCAAGAGCGACTCGAACTGGCTGTGGATGAAGCGAGTCGTCTCGAACGCTTGTTAAGTGAAATATTGCTTTATTCCAAGCCACAGGTATTGCAACTTACTGAACTAGATATCAACGAATTCATTACCGAAATGATCGACTTGCTTAGCAGTATGCCAGAAGCTCAGGGGCGACAGGTCAAATTTTCTCCAGCAAAGACTGGGGCTAAGGTACTCGCTGACAGGGACAAACTAAAGCAGGTATTCATCAACATTGTGCGGAATGCTTGTGAGGCAGTGGCAGAGGGCGAAACTGTCACTTTGGCAGTGAACAATTGTATTAAGCCACAGCAAGTTTGCATTCAGATCCATAACCTTGGTAATCCAATTCCGCCAGACATTTTGCCGAAGCTGACCGAACCTTTCTACACTACCAAATCCTCTACAGGGCTGGGACTAGCAATTGTCAAACGAATTATGGAAGCGCACTGTGGGGAACTATCCGTCCAGTCTACTGCCGAGTCAGGCACGATGTTGAGCGTGCGATTGCCAGCAATTAAAAAAGAGTCGGTAAGGTGACGGTAAAGGTGCTACCTTCACCCAGCTTGGAACGCACTGTTACACTACCCTCCATTGCTTCCACAAGCGTTTTCACAATCGCTAAACCTAAACCGTCGCCGCCAGTCGCACGAGCGCGGGCTTCATCCACCCGATAGAAACGCTCAAATATGCGGGTCTGGTGTAGCAAAAGGATACCATAACCTTTGTCCCACACCTGAATCATTGCCTGCTGCCCCAGCTGGTCTAGCTTTAACATGACTGGGTGACTGGGGTCGGAATACTTAAGCGCATTTTCAATCAAGTTGAGCAGCACTTGTGTAAGGCGGTTACGGTCTGCTCTCACCTTAATAGCACCGGTTGCCTCAATGATGAGCGCCCGAGCGCTATATTGCTGCACTATCTCCACTACCTCCGACACAAGATCGTTCAGCACCAAGGACTCTATGTGGAGGTGCAACTGACCACTATCTGCTCGTGCCAAATCGAGTAAGTCCTGCAATAGGCGGATGGTACGCTCTGCTTCCTCGGCGGCAGTTAAGAGTGCTTCCCGCTGGGTTGGCGTTAGGTTAGTCCCCCGTCGCAACACGCTTTGCAAGTAACCCTGCACAATTGTTAGCGGTGTGCGTAACTCGTGGGAGGCATTGCTGACAAATTGTCGCTGTTGCTCCCATGCTTGTGACAGGCGATCCAACATCATGTCACACATTTGCGCTAACTCTCTAACTTCGGTAGGAGCATGATTGAGGTGCAGCCGCGCTTGACCGAGATTGTCCGCAGAAATGGTTCCCGCCAGCTGACTAAGAAGCCGCAGCGGTTGTAGCGATCGCTCGATGTAGATAGCGATCGCCGATGTAATCGCCAGAAGTGACAGGAAGCTAGCAATACCTAAGCTTCGAATCCCTGTCAAAAACGTTGTCTCCTCGCGGGAAATGTCCATAGCCACAAACATTTGGCCCAGTGCCTTCCCCTTGACTTGCAAAGGTCTGCTAGACACAACAAAATAGTGTCCGTTCACTTCGTATACCTGGGCTTTAAGTGGCATATTTGTGAGGGACATTAAAATAGCAGCCGTGGGATCAGCAGGAGTCTTCAAATCGGCAGATTTTGCCGGAATTGTGCCATTAGGACGCTTAACCCATAGAAGCGTGTGAACATTGGTCAGGTTATCAATTGCCTTGAAGAGCGCAGTCTCCACAGGTAATATCTCACTACGGAGTTCTACATCATGCGGGAAGCGTTCAGCGATGTACTCATTGCTCTGCTTGTGAGTGTTGATTAGGATTTGCTGCATTAGACACGTCGTCCAGACGGCAACGCTGCTCAATCCTACAGCACAGACAGCAGCAATGCCAACACTTAGCCGCACTTGCAGCGAAAAAGGGTCGAAGTGACTCCAGGCATTACCTATTTGTTTGCGTAGACTGCTGGAGAATTTCATTCCGTAAAAGCCTCTGTACTGCTCAACTTACCAGCTTTCAGCTTAGATATTTGATCAGGAGTTAAGTAGGTAGCATTAAATCAACCGAAAATACTTTACAGCTAGAGCAGTTTAGGGCTGAGTCTTTTATCGTTTAATTTATTTTACCTAATTAAATCAATTATATGTGACTATTCTAACTCATTTTTTTCCCCAATGGTGTTAACGTTAAGCTCCTCTGTCATCTTAGATACAAAATTAATTATTGAAGGCGTCCGCCAGCGGGTACTTCAAAACTTTCTCCTATGGCATTACTAAACAATAGACGCAGTAAATGCAAATAAAACAACAGAAGCAACTAGGGTAAAAAGGACTAAAGTAGCAATTAGACCTTGGCGTCGAGAGATAGTATCGAGAAGTACCAATAGCCATAACAAGGCAGTTTCCACTAGCCCAAAAATGACCAAAAGTCCACTCATATGCTGAATAAAAACTATATTCATCTTTTGAATAGAAAGGTTTTCCGGATCAAGAAGTCGAGGAGAAAATGGAAATAAACCAAAGCGCAAAAACACCAAATATACTGATTGCAAGAACGTTAATAGTGCTCCTACAAGTGCCACTAGAGAGGCAAAGTAACCAAACAACTGTTTCATAGGGAAAACTGCGGTTTATCCAAAGCTATTTATAACCATGTAACAATTTAAGCGTATGGATTATATATCTAATGAGTTTAAATTAAGAATTCGGTTTAAAAAAAATAATTTATTTTTCAGTAAAATCTCATATTTCCGTTTGGAAAAAATCATCTTTCTCCGATTTGGTTTTATCCCTGCAAAGTTGAAAATAAATTATGTCAGCCGTCCCAAAAATGACAAATTCTCAATTTGGCAACCAAGGTTTGGACAGTCGTGACTTTAAGCGAGTTCGGCGATTGCAAGTAGCAACGCTAGTCATGCTGGGCATTGTTGCCTTATCCAGCGCTTTCGTAGCGGGGTGATTAGTTCTATATAAAATATCAGTACTTTCCAACCAACCTCTCAGGAAAAAATCATTTTTAACCTAGCTACCGAAGCAACAATTAAATCAGGTCGTCCCCCAATGTCAAAATCAACCACGTATCACTGGTTAGGTGGGAGAGCGAACTGCCGTATAGCTAGGAGAGCTTCCCAGAAATTTTTCTCTTTTCTGAGCTGCCTTACATCAGGATGATAGTTATGAACTTGTCAGAATTTGAAATTCAGTACCGTCATGTATTAGAGCAAACGCTAACCCAACTCCAAACAGCGGTGCTCTTAGTAGCACAACTAGAATTAAGGATTGCAAGTATCGGTCAGGAGCTGCAAGATCTTAGCCAGACAGTCGAAGAATTTGTAGCCCAACAAAGGTCTGAATAAATGGATAAACTCCTGCAAAAATTTAGGCCGTCAAGCGCCTAATTAGTCAAGAATTGCAAAGCAAAGCGATCGCGCCATATCGCAACAGATTCGCTAGATTATCTCTACGGCTTGGTTGTAGTATCTTTTTTCATGGCATCACCTTTCATCGCATTGCCATTGTGCATCGCATCACCTTTCATGGCATCACCTTTCATGGCATTGCCATTGTGCATTGCATCACCTTTCATCGCGCCATCTGGCTGAGTCGTGCTAGCAGTAGTAGGGACATTGCTGGGTGAGGCTTGCTGATCGCTTGCAGCATTGCTAGAACAGGCACCAAGACCTGCAATTAAGGTCAAGAGCGTTATTAAACCAATTATTTTCTTCATGTTTGTTTCCGTCCGGTTGAGATTAAATTTGTTGATTTGGAAATATCTCGACTTTCAAACTATACTGGTGAACACTGAGGCTGATCTGAAACGAATCCACAGGTTTCCTAAGTTTATACGTTGAGAATATAGCAATCCTAAATGAGTTACGAACAAGACGCATACTGATGTAACTTAGGA
>CAXUIG010000238.1:0-10084 GCA_964250845.1 uncultured bacterium
GTAAGTACAAATACTACCTCTACCAGACTACCACTAGTTTTTGCAACACAACCGATTTAACTCATGCCGCAGCAGCATGATGTCTTCCACTTCAACTTGGTCATAGCTGAGGCGGATTTGCTGGGCATTCCGCACACCACGGCGTCTGCTCGAATCAGGGTCGAGGGTGTAAATCTGCACCCTGTCTGCCTGACAAAAGTAGCTGAAAGCCAAGTGCAGAGAGCACAAGGAGGAAAAGGGTAGAAAGACATGAGAGGCTAAAGTTGCAACACAAATAGCCCAGTAACCATGTCAAGCTCTACCCTTCTGTATGGTCAATTATTCGCCTTGTTGCGTCAACATAGCCGTGCCAGCGATCTGCGTCACTTGAAGACGCTCGCCTGGATGGTTAGTGCCTTGATTTACAGCGGTCAACTGAGTCTGCCTGCAAGGTAACCTTATATCCAAAGCCGAGCGACTAAGGCACAAAGCTTGGAGCGACGGTGGCGACGGTTTTTGGACAACCAACGGGTGCGGGTCAGCCGGATGTATGTCCCATTGGTCATGGCAGCCTTAAGTGGCTGGAGACCGCATCGTCTGTATCTGGCCCTCGATACCACAGTCTTATGGGATCAATATTGCATGATTCACTTGTCGGTGGTGTGTTGTGGTCGTGCCGTGCCCTTGCTGTGGCGAGTCCTGGAGCGTGTTTGTGCGACCGTTGCCTTTAAGGAGTATCAACCGTTACTGAGAAAAGCCCGGTGGTTGCTCCGTCAGCACCCGGACAAGATGCTCTTAGCCGACCGGGGCGAAAGCCAATCATGAGGTGATGGGGTGGTTACAAGCGAGTGGGTGGCACTACTGCTTACGGTTACCCTGTGATGTCCTCCTGCGTGGTCCGAGCAAGTATCCGACGGTGGTTGGCGCACTGTATCCGCCTTTAGGCGAAGCCCGCTTCTACCGCCAAGTGCGCTTATGGGCCGATGGAACCTATCGGTGTCATCTCGTCCTGGCCACAGTGCAAGGTGCCAAGGAATCCTGGGCGGTCGTGACCGATGAACCGCCCTCCTTACAAACGCTCTGGCAATACGCCCTGCGGTTCCGGGTGGAAGAATTATTTTTGGACAGCAAGTCAGGGGCCTTTGAGGCGAGAAGACTCCCGTTTACGCTCTGAGGCAGCTCTAGAACGCTTGTATCTTGTTGCGGCCTTAGGCTTGCTCTATGCCACCACCCAGGGCATGGCGGTGCAACTGGCTGGTTTACGGCAACAGGTTGACCCGCACTGGCGACGAGGCATTAGCTACCTCAAGATGGGCTTGCGTTGGCTTCAGGGTGTGGTCCATAAGGGCCGTCAACTCCTGCGCCCTATGCCTCTACTGCCGAAAGACCCCCAAAGAAAGTTTTGCTTCAAAGCGGGCGGAGCGAGAATTTTCTGACCAGATTTGGTTTACTCGCATTCGCTCCTTAACCTGCAAGACTTAACTTGCCTGGGTTTGACTGAGATTTGTCAGGCAGGCAGATCTGCACCTGATCGGAGAACAGTTGTCCCAATCCTTTGCTTCCTTTAAAAGTTTCCCACCCATACTCCGAGTGAAGGTCAAAAATTAAATTTACGGCTGCCTGCTTGCGGATGATACCCGACACTAGAAGTTTGGTAAATAAGAACTCCCCTTTTGTTGGTTTACCAAAAACCCCAATGCAGCTTTCCACAATTCGGTCCAAATCTAGGGAGATTCGCTCATCCGTATTAATATGTTTCCCAATGACAAAGGTGCGTCCAGTGGGATCGTCTTCCTTTCCAAAGTGAGCTTGAGGAGCGTGCTCACTACCATGGAAGATTGGAATGAAATAACTATTATCTCTGTTAGACGCTGGCTCCTCGATTTTGAAACTCTCAGGTCCTTGTTGCTGGTTGTTAGTATCAGTTGTATCTAATGGGTTATGCTCTGTGCTGAGTGTTTGGCGTGGAGGATACCACTCGCTTGAATCAACAATGTCCGTAGGCTTCAATTCCAAAGCTACTGCAATTTTTTTGATAGCATCTCTTTGAATCCGACGTGCCCAGTTTGGATGTAAGAGCTTTTTAACCTGATCGAGACTCACATCTGCAGCTGCTACCAGACCCTCTTGCGTATAGCCCTTCTTAAACATCGCCTCTTCCAGTCTTTTTAGTCCCTCGTCACTGGCTAGAAAGCCACGGCGTCTACGTTGCGTCATGTATAGAACAAATGAAGGTGGGATACCAGCGCGTTGGGCAGTCTCCTAATAATGCGGATAACTGCGAATAAATGTATTTTAGCTATTCGCACTGGTTCGCACTAATTCTCTCTGTACGCAACGGCTTAGCCTCGATATGCTCAAATCATGGCTTTGAAAGAAGCCCAACGAAGCACAAAGGCTCATGGAGCAACATTGGAACACTAACTCCTAGAACCTTTAACAAAGGCACAGGCGTTAAGGGACTGAGTAGCAAAGGATGCTCTTGACAGAAAAGATGCGAAAGCGCTGACCTTGGACTGCTATTCCTTAGACAGCGCTTCCCTTCACAGTCAGGGCTTTTTGCACGACTCGATCAACTAAGCTTTAAATCGCCTACAAGCACACAAACTACGAGGTAAAAAGAATGTATTCACATTGTACTCCCCATGATAGGCAGTTTCGTAACCTCCTGAGCTTACTAGATAAACTGGTTAGCCACCCTAATGGTCTAGAGCTAGCAAGGTTGATGTGCCAGCTCCACTTAGCTCAGGCTAGCTCACAACCACAATCCACACCTGAGACAGCAGACCGTACCAGACTAATTGCCATTGCGATGCATGTGGTTAAAAGCCAGGTTTTTGGTTCTGATACTACTTGTTCCTCTTACAAACAGCCTCTAAAGCTCAAGCAAAATAGGAGATCGCTATACTCAGAATAAAAACTTCTCAGGACAACCCACCATGAGTTTGCTCATTCCCGATGAATTAGTCAAAGCCTCTGGACTCTCCGAAGCCGAACTGCTGCAAGAATTGGTACTGCTGCTGTTTGAGCGCGAGAAACTTACCCTTGGCAAAGCCAGCCGCCTTCTCGGCATAACCCAACTCGAATTTCAGAAACTCCTTGCTAGTCACAACCTCTACATACACTACAACGTCCAAGACCTTCACGAAGATGTTAGAAACCTGAAAGAGCTAGGCTTACTGTGATTGTCGTTAGCGATACCTCACCGATCGCTAATTTAGTTATGGTGGGTTATGTCCACCTGCTACCTCAACTTTTTGGCATTGTCATTATTCCTGACGCAGTTTATCAAGAACTGCTAGCTAACGGCAGCGATCACCCCGTTACCCAAACCGTGCAAGTTGCTGACTGGCTAGAAGTTCGTTCCGTCACTGATCAACAGCAAGTCGAAGCCCTAGAGCGGGAACACAACCTCGATCCTGGAGAAGCCAGCGCAATCGTCCTGGCATTAGAGCTTGAGGCAACCCAGCTACTAATTGACGAACGCCTTGGACGCCTCAAAGCGAAGCGCCAGGGCTTGCGAATCACTGGAATATTAGGCATTTTACTCGCTGCCAAACATCAATCTCTAATTACAGAAGTTTACCTAGTCATGGATGCATTGATTCAGCAAGCTAACTTTCGGATCAGTCCTCAGCTATACAGTGACGTGCGGCAATTGGCAGGAGAGCCAACACAAATCTGAGTGAGCAGTTTCAGAAACCACCTACCTTTTCACAGACGGGTTTTCAATGGCGGTTTCTATAAACGACTCAGTAGTGTTACCTATAGCATATATGGCATCGCCCTTTTGGTTTTTAACTAGAGTGAGCTAATTAACGTTGATGGAACGAAATATCGACCTCAGAGAGGCAAATCCAACAGCAGGCGGGGGAGCAGCGGGGTAAGTTTGGGGTAATCTATGTTCTAAACAGCTAGAAGCCTTGTGTCTAAATTGGTGTAAATTTGGTGTAAAACCTCTATCTAATTGCTGCAAGCCCTGCAAATAGGTAGTTTTGCAAGGTCTGCAAAACCTTCACCCCCAGTTCAAATCTGGGTGCCGCCTTCTCCAAATGTTGAATAACAACGCCAATCATGCTCTGTGAGGCATCTAGAAGCACCAGCGCCAGAAACCCTGCTTAGATGGGGAAAAAAAGTGAATCGAGGTCATCGTGCGTTATGCCTTAACCCGCCTGGGATGACGCTCACGAATGACAAATACTGCCACTAGAATGCCAATGGCAGCAAAGCCAGCACCAGCAGTGAGGGCGGCTTGAAATCCCCCGAGCGTGGCAGCGGGTGAAACCGTGGACGAGTTGCCTGTGAGCCCAATAATTGCATTCGTCCGAGCGGTGGCAACTGCAACCAAAATTGCCAGTCCTAGCGCTGAACCGATCTGCTGAGCCGTATTGAGCAGTCCAGAGGCTAATCCTTGTTCACGATCGTCTACGCCCGTCGTTGCAGCAATGGTTGCAGTAACTATACCCGTGACGATGCCAAATCCCACAATTACGGTTCCAGGCAGGAGATCGCGAACAAAATTTCCATGGAGTGGGATCTGAGTTAACAGAAGCAGCCCGACCATCAAGGTGATCATGCCGAAGACTAAAGTTGACTTCACTCCCATCCTCGTCACCAGTCGAGAAGCCACAGGAGCGGCGAGCGTGGCTGCCAGCGCATGAGGCAGAAACGCTAGCCCCGTTTGGAGTGCTGAATAACCCAACACCTGTTGCATGTAGAGGGTCAGAATGAAGACCATTGAAGCCGCCGCCGCACTGAGCAGCCCAGCTACTACGTTGGCACCAACTAGCGTGCGTTGACGGAAGATTCTGAGCGGAATGAGTGGAGATCGCACCCGCGACTCAACGAAAATAAATAGGGCGAGGAGCGCTAGAGCGCCGACAATCAGCAACACAGTCGAGGGAGACAGCCACCCGACTTCAGGAGCTTGTACCAGGCTATAGACCAGCAACACTAATCCCCCTGTCATGGAGACAGCGCCAGCCAGATCAATCCGCTCACTCACGATACCTGCCTGACTTTCACGCAGCAAGATGGGAGAGAGGGCGATCGCGGCTAGACCAATGGGCACGTTCACAAACATCACCGCTCGCTTTCCTCAGCCAATCAGTAAGAATTCCTCCCAACAATACGCCTGCAGCGAACCCGCAGGCGGCCATTGCTCCCCAGATTGCCAGTGCTCGATTGCGCTCAGCCCCTTCTGTGAAGGTGGTCGTAAGGATAGACAAAGCAGCGGGAGAGACGAGCGCGGCTCCCAGTCCTTGAAATGCCCTAGCACTGATCAGCACCCACTGTAACTGAGCTAACCCTCCAGTGAGCGAGGCGAGGACAAATAACCCTAACCCGGTGATGAATACTCTACGACGACCGAGCAAGTCTGCGGCCCGACCGCCTAACATCATAAAACCGCCAAAGGTGAGTGCGTAGACACTTACTACCCATTGTAGATTTCCTTGTGAGAAGCCGAGGCTGCGTTGCATGGATGGGAGTGCAACATTGACGATCGAGAAGTCTAGCACCACCATAAACTGTGTTGTGCAGAGAAGCGCTAGCGCCAGCTTTTGAGGAGAATGAGTTTTTGTAAGGCGATCTTGAGGGGGTGTAGTCATCGTTGGGTATTCCGTAAGGATTCAGGTCATGGGGAAATGACTGAAAAGCTTTTCCCGTAAAGGTTTGGAGGGAAATCCAGCTGGTTCTAATTTTCAATAAGAATCGTTGGAATGGCCATTTCTCGTTGCTTGTTGAGAATATCAACTTATTTATTCTAGAAGTACGGATCTGAAATGCAATCCAGGCAAGGGTTTCAACCACCTGAATCCTTACGGTATTCCGTAGCATTGGAACGAAAAGTGTATTTAAGCCCTTGCTTGATGCCTCAAACGCTGATTCTTTCGTTGCTGCAACTATAATTATTGCATCTATACTCTATCAGAGTCATTTGTTTTCTTCAACTGAAACCTTTGCTAAAAGTCAATTTCAGTCGTGTCTCAGATGTGCTTTTCCTCTAATCTCAGGCATTAATCGTTTGATTTCACTCAACCTTATGGCTCCATTTTTTAAGTGCCATAGAATCAAATTCCACTTACCGCCTAATACCTTTAGCGTCGCCTGTACAGATACAGTCTCTTTGGTCTATTCTGCCATCTGCGCCACCTCACCCCTCTATAGACACTAACAAAAAAGTAAGTACTTTTAAAAACCTAAGTATAACTATATCCTGGAAATTGTTGAATAAATTTAAGCCTAGCTGGTGCGACCAAAGCATCAGGTGAAGGTTGTCACTCTGTAAACTTTACAAGGAAAATAATGACGACAAAATCTACTGTTCTGGTTGTCGGTTCTACCGGAATGCTTGGGTTCAAGATTGTTGCTGCTCTGCTCGACAAAGGAACCGTTGAAGTTAAGGCAATGGTGAGAGCGAGCAAGGACAGCAATGAAGCAAATCGCCAAAAAATTGACGAAATGAAAGCCTTGGGCGCAGCGATCGTCGAAGGCGACTTAATGCAGCCTGAAACCCTGCTGCAAGTATGTGTTGGGGTAGATGTTGTCGTGTCTGCTGTCGGCAATAATGAAGTGACCGTGCCAGGGCAGAAAAACCTGATTGATGCCGCCAAGCAGCAGGGCGTCAAGCGGTTCATTCCCTCCGATTACTCAGTAGACTATCGCAAGTTGGACTATGGCGACAACGACAATCTGGATATGCGCAAAAAAGTCTTTGAGTATCTCCAGCTCATGGGTTTGGAATATACTTTAATCCTCAACGGGGCGTTTATGGATAACATCGGGACTCCCTATATGCCTCAGTTCGACCTTGAACATCAGACGTTTCAGTATTGGGGAGATGGTGAAACGCCGCTAGATTTCACGACCACCGACGATACAGCGAAGTACGTGGCGGCAGCTGTGAGTGACCCAGATTTGGCAAACACGGCGCTGGAAGTCGCAGGCGAGGTGCTGACAGCGAAGCAGCTTAAAGCTGCCTATGAAGAGGCGACGGGCAACAAATTAACAGAAAAACCATTGGGCAGTGTGGAGGAACTCAAAGCCTGGATTGATGCCAAAAAACCGTCAGCCAGTTCACCAGTTGAGTATGTTCCACAGCAGTATGAGTACACGATGGTATCGGGTAAAGGCAAACTCGACAATCTTCAGAACGATCGCTATCCCCAGATCGAACCCAAGAAGGTTAAGCAATTTCTAAGTCAAGGAGGAGTTTAGAATGGCAGCTTTAACAGGAAAAGTGGCGATCGTAACTGGCGCATCTTGCGGAATCGGACGAGCGATAGCCATTCGGCTAGGATGAGACGGAGCATCGGTTGTGGTCAACTATGCAGGTAGCACCGAGAAAGCACAGGAGGTTGTTGCTGCGATCAAAGCGATGGAGCAAAAGCGATCGCGATCCAAGCTGATATGAGCAACCCAGATGACGTGCGGCATCTGTTTGACACGGCAGAAAATCACTTTGGATGTCTGCACATTCTAGTCAACAACGCCGGAACATTTTTGCTCAAACCAGCGATCGACATCACCCTTAAAGAGCAGTTCACGCGAACGCTCTTCAAAAGAACTAGGCGATCGCGGTGTCACCGTCAATCGACATTGAGAGATAAGCTGCTCCACAAAAAGACAAGCATATTTTCTGTGTAGCCTATCTTGTTGGGTGTCGGGTGTCGGGTAATAAGCTTGGTTTTTAGCTCGTTTTAATTCTTTCCCTACACCCTACACCCGACCTCCCACCTCGACCCGAAACTCGTAATCAATAATTCATATTTCCCACTGGCATCCTACAAGAGACAGGGGAGCATCAAAAACCTGTTTAATAGTAAATTTTACCCTTTCATGGCATGTGGGGATTGGAAGAGGTATGCTGATTCTGAAATCTACACCGTGCGTGTCAGCCTAGCCAGGGATTTGCACTACTTGCAAGGCGGAGGAGATGACCAAGATTGAGCATGAGTAAACGGGGGATATTATTGCAGTGGTTAAGGCTTTCATGTTAAATTAGTCCCATTCGGTTATTTTTCGTTACGTAGGGAGACTTGATATTCGGCAGGGCAATTTGGTTTAGGGGTGACTCTAAGGCTTTTGCATGAGGTTTGACGCAATTGGCATAGTTCGAGCGATAGAGCAATTTTTTGGGAGTGATAAAATTTATGAATCTTAAAGTACAAAAATTACCAAAATTTTCCCTGGCTGCTGGCTCACTAATGATTTTTATAACTTGGCAGGCTGTCAAAGCCCAAGAGGTAAAGCCGATTAATTGTCACAGTAAGTTGAGCAGTGGAAACACTTATAGAATCCAGTTTCAGTCGGCGTATCAGCAGTTGCAAACCCAGAGCGTGAGGGGAGAAGTTAAAGTTACGCAAGTTTACAAATGTGCTAAGGGGACATGTTTTCAAGCGCAGATGAAAGTTGATAACCTGGGTGTTGATTCTAGAATAGCCAATGGTTATTGGAAGGCTTCAAATATCCAATTTAATCGGTATGTAGGAAAAGACCAAACCACTCAGATTTGGTCTGGTCAATGCTTAGAAAATTCTATTCAAGGCCAATGGTACTTTCCTGAAAATCCTAACAACAGACGCTTGTTCACACTTATGTACTAGATATAGGACTCCTATTTGATTTTTGAAAAAGCTCCGTACATCTGAAGAGTGGCTTTCATCAAAAGTAGTGTGTCGAATAAACCACTCCTCCATCCACTTCAAATGCTATCATGTTGTAACTAAGGCGCAAAAACGTTGACCCCATGTTTTAGCTTGTAAACCGAAATTTCCTGGTCTGTTTTTCCCCAAACATAGCCGTTTAAGTCTCCCCGAGAGATTTTCAAGGGCGTTAGAGGCGCCTTACTACTCTGGTTGGTCGTCGTTGCCTTGTGACAAAAGCCGGTCAACCTTGTTCTCAATCGTGTTGAGTTTCCTGAGAATGGTAGGTCGATCACTGTCTAGCGAACTAAGCAGGTTGATCACACCTTCGTTAAGCGTGGTTAATCGCTGAATTGCTTCATTGATGCTGGCGGTCGTTTGTGCTAGTTCAGAGCGAAGTTCTTCGCGCTCCAAACGGGCTTCTGCCTGTGCATCAAGCATGGCTTGAATGGCACGGCTGTTAGATTCCACAAGCGCTTCCATTCGGTCTAGCCGGTCACTATTCCCAGCGGTCATGGTGTGCCTCCAGAGGTGAGGGTGCGATCTCCTTTTTCATGTAAGGTTATACTATGAAGCCACATGCCGCATTAAAAACATTGTTAACTCTCCAAGAAAATCATAACCGTCGTTGAGCATTGATGCCATTCGTGTTTGGCTGTGAACTCGTGGATACGCATTTGCTTTTTATTTTATGTGCATACCTGAAGTGGATGGCTGAATTCAAATGAGTGCTAGAAGGCAAGCAATAACAAAGGAAGAGTTGCGACAAGTACTTATTGATTGGGGGCAAGGGCGACTCAGTTCCTATGAGTTACGTGATTGGATGGAAGGCAACTATTATCCACTTCATTTAGAAGTCGGTTCTAGTGAACCCGAACATACACAAAGATCTATGCACTTGATCATGAATGAGTTTGAGCTTGTATCGCCTCCAAACTTCGTCCCAGGCAGATACAAGGCGGCAATTAAATTCTTAGACGCTAGTGAGCAGGATTATGGGCAAGCAGAGGAGAGGTTTTATGAGGAGTGCTTCAAGTAATCTATGAGTAGGTGTAGGTTATACGCCTAGCAAATTACTGTACCGGATGGCTGGTTCGAGGATCGGCTGTGATCTAAAAGGTTGCCTACGGAGCTAAAATCTCCCTAGCCAGTAAGACTAGTTGGTCTGGTAGAGAAAGGCGCACGTTGTGACTAATCAGGTTGTAGTGGAAAGAAAGCAGCAGGTGAGATCTGAAAGAATTATCCTAGCTCTTCAATATGTGTAGCTGTTAGCTTACGTTGATTGTTAACGAGTAAGACCCAGCACGAACTCCGGGCAAGCCCCGCTTACCATCTTTGGGGGAAATCACAAAGCAACTCCGCCGAACGTCAATTTGGCGAAAGGCTTCAAACTACTCAAGCAGGCTATAGCAATCCTAAATCATTTGTAAAAAGTTAAGATTATTGGTATAATGAAAATT
>CAXUIG010000239.1:0-9962 GCA_964250845.1 uncultured bacterium
GTCACAGCTTACAGAGGGCTTAGCTTTCTAATTTTTTACATCGAACTCAGGTAACTACGGCGGCTGATGGATGAAGGTGTCGCCTACGGGCTAGCTCTGGAAGGTCTTTCAGCAATCGACCTGCAAAATATTCAGAAAAAAGAACAGTAAAATCAAGCGACTTGATTTGACAAAACATTGAGCAAGGCATGGCTGGATGCAGTGAGTCGTAAACCGAGCTAATACCAGCAAAACAAAACGCTACACTTCGACTGTATACAGAGTTGGTTCTGCTAGTTTTCCTTACACTTTTGGTGCCAGTAGTACAAGCACTTGTCAAAGCGTGAGGTGGCTGACTGAGCAATGATTAATCAGGAAAAAATTTGGCTATGACTGCCATCGCTTTGATAACAGGTGCTACAGGTCAGGTGGGTCAGGCTGTAGTGCGGACATTAACCGACGACCCAAACATCCGGGTGCGGGCTGCTGTCCGCAATCTCGATAAAGCAAAGCGAAGCGCCAAAATGGATGCAGAACTTGTCCACTTCGACTATGACGAGTCAACTAGTTATGCTCCGGCGCTTGAAGGTGTAGAGCGGCTGTTATTACTGACTGGCTACAGCGTCGCGATGCTTAAACACAGTAAGGGAATAATTGACCAAGCTCGTAAGTCAGAGGTTCAGCACATTGTGCATATTGGCGCTCACAGTCCTGACGACACCGACAATGAACACCACGGCTGGCATCAGTTCATCGAGCGCTACATTGAGTCGTCCGGCTTGGGCTATACACACCTGCGACCCGGCGCTTTTATGCAGACCGTCGTCGCTCTCGCAGGGGATGGGCTCCACGAGAACCCAGGTCGGCTGGTTCACTACATCGGGAATGGGGCAATGAGTTGGGTGGATGTCGGCGATTTAGCTGCCGTCGCTGCTGCCGTCCTCCGCCATCCTAACGCCCACTTAGGACAAACTTATCCCATGTTCGGCGACACCAAGTCCGTTGGCCAGATCGCCGAGACTCTCTCTCGCACGCTTGGTCGGTCGTTTATCTATGATGCCCGACCTGTTGCGGAGTTAGCAACCGCCCTTGAGCAGGCAGGTTTCGAGCCGACCTACGCTGCATCCGTCATTGAAGAGGTGCGGGGTGTTGCTAACGGAACGCTCCCGCCGTATCTCGAAGGTCGTGACACCATTGAGCGGATCACTGGCAAACCTGCCACCACCTGGACTGACTTCGCCCGTAATTATCCGCATCTGTTTGAAATCCAATAAACTGCCTAAAAAGGCTCATAATAGGTCTTATGAAGCAGGAAGGTCAACTACCCCGCCCTATAGAGGGCGGGGCTTGAAACAGCCAGGTTTCAACTAAGAGTTGCACTAGCCCCCTGAGTCTTGGTCTGTTACGGACTGCCGGACGTTTCCCTAATCCGGTTTATCTCCAAGCCTACTGGTTATAGGCGCGCATCAGTTAGGACATGCTGACCGAGATGGGCTAAGGGACATCTAACTAGCAATAGGATTATCTCTAATGCTTCGAGTACCAGTTCTAAATCCAGACAATACTCCAGCGATGCCAACAAAACCTTCGAGAGCCAGAAGATGGTTACGAGAAGGTAAGGCCAAGGTTGTTTACAACAAACTCAATGTATTTTGCATTCAGTTGGTAGCAAAACCATCTGGACATGAAACACAACCGATTGTAGTAGGAGTAGACCCAGGTAAGTTATTTAGTGGAATTGGGGTACAAAGTTCCAGATTTACTTTATTTATGGCACATCTAGTTTTACCGTTCAAATCCGTAACTGAAAAAATGACAGGCAGACGGATACTGAGACGTGCTAGACGTGGGCGCAAAATTAATAGAAAAATAGCCTTTATCCTCCGTGCTCATAGGGAAAAAAGATTCGACAACCGCAGGCCAGAAAAGTTACCGCCTAGGATTATATCTTCTAGGCAATTGGAATTGCGAGTTGTCAAAGAATTATTTACTATTTTTCCAATTTCAAGTATCCGCTATGAATACATTAAAGCTCGTACTGAAAACGGGAAAGGAAAAGGATTCTCACCAGTAATGGTAGGCCAAAAGGTCATGCTGAAATGGTTAGAGCAACTAGCAATAACAGAAGTTCAAGAAGGATGGCAGACTTCTATCCTCAGACAGCAGTTAGGACTTGCTAAAGACAAATCAGATAAGTCCACTCAAAAGCCAGAAACCCATGCTCATGATGGAGTAGCGCTAGCAGCATCCTACTTCATGATGTTTGAGAAATTTCATACTGCTAATACTAGAGGACATCGCTGGGTAGGACAAGTTCAAGTTACACCTGCACCGTTTCGAGTGATTACTCGCCCTGATTTATACAGACGACAGTTGCACTTCGAGAATCCAGTTGGTGATATGCCCAATCATCGTAAGCGCAAAGGTGGAACAGTTACACCATTTGTCTTTAGGTCTGGGGATTTGGTAAAAGCCGAGAAAGCTGGTAAATTCTACAAGGGGTGGATTGGTGGTTACACGAAGACAGAGAAAACCAAAAATGTATCGGTTTATGACCATAATTGGCACAGGATCGGACAATTCTCCCCCAACAAGGTTCAACTTTTGCAACGCAGTACAAGACTCTGTGTTGCTCCATAAATTATTGGTAATTAATACCCCATTGAGGGGCATTAATTACCGCGCTATCCCTCCCCACCCTATAGAGGATGGGGAATCCCGCGAAATTGTTGAAAGATATCGAGAAGAAAACTCATCAGCAGATATCGTTGCTATTGACTATGCCCCACACCCTTAAGTCGGTGATGGGAAATGAGCTGTCTTAATCCCCTGATTCCTGACCCCTGATCTCTAATCGTTTTTGCGGTGTCGGCTCTATGTGTGAGGCAGAAGGCTCGTCAGTTTCCGGGGCGATCGCTACTGTCTCGATGTACTGGCTCTCAAGCAGAAAGGCTCCCTTGGCAAAGCGAACACCCCAATACCCCCCTGGACGCCGGTCGATTACTACACCTTCTTCGCCAATGTAAATCACATCGGGAGGACGAAGCATCGGCATCGGTTCAGCTGTTTTGACGTAGGGCGGCAGCGCCACCACTCGGACTCTCTCACCAATGGCAAATTCTTTCGACATGTTTACTAACATTGGGGTCAGGGAACTCCGGGTCAGGGAAATATAGGTTAATTCTTCACAATACCTCGATCCCCTTGAGGGCGATTTTCTTTCCCTAGCCGCTGAGTCGGAGATCCCTGACCTCTCTTATATTTTGCTACGGAACTTGCCAAATTTTTTCATGGTAACTCTCTACATCAGCATAAGGGTCTACAGCGGCATGGGAGTGGTCATGACTGTGGTGATGGTGATGTCCATGCTCGTGATGGTGATGATCCTGGGTATGGGTGTGACCGCCCCCATTCCCCACAGCGGCTAGCCGGAATTTGCACATTTCACAATTCATCTGCACTTGACCGAGTTGGGTTTCAATTTCTCGCTCTCGCAGTACAGAGAACAGCTGGGGATGAAGACCCATTTCTGGCAGACAAGTCATGGATATATCCGGGTATTGCTCCTGCTGTTGGGCAGTGATGTCGAAGATTTTTTTGACCAAAACACCAGTAAACAGAAAGTACGGCAGAACAATAATCCGTTTAGGTTGGTAGAGTCGAGCCCGACGAAAGCCTTCTTCCAGACGGGGGTGGGTGATGCCGATGAAGCAAGTTTCAACGGTTGAGTACCCGCTGCCTTCCCACAAAATCCGGGCAATTTTGCAAACATCGCCATTGGCATCGGGGTCGCTAGAGCCACGCCCGACAAAGAGCAGGACGGTGTCGGAGCGATTTTGATCAGGCTTGTCTAGTTCTGCAAGGCGCGATCGCCACAACTCCAGAATCCCAGGCGTAATCCCAAAGTGACGCCCGTAGTGAAACTTAACCTGAGGATGGCGTTGACGAGCCCGGTCTAGTTCATTGGTGACATCAAACTTATTATGCCGGGCTGCAAATAAAAGAATTGGCAGCGCTGAGAGTTCGGTGTAGCCCTGTTCCACACACTGCTCGACTCCGTCCTGAATCGTGGGAGCGGTGAGTTCTAGAAAACAGGGTAGTACAGGCCGCGATGTATCTAAAGCTTGATAGGCGGCGGCAAAATCCAGAAAGCTCTGCCGCCCCGCTTCATCTTTGGTGCCATGACCAATCATCAACAAAGGGCGATTTAGCGGCAGTGGCTTCAGCAATTCAAGGCGTTGGGCAGCTGGGTATTCCAGCCCAGTCAAATTCGTTGTATCGATAGGCATCTGGCGTTCAATCCCCTTTCCTGTGCAACGCAGGAAATAGAGTGAGCGAATAACAGGTAGGTGTTCTGGCTGACGGCGACTGAAGTAGGCACAATTCATCTATAGCCTTGGTGTTACCCAAGGGTATTGCCTCTACAGTCTCGTTTACAGCTGCGGCACAGCCCCGGACTTGCACCGGTGTTTCCCTATTCTGTTACGGTTCACTTGTGCCTAGTCATCTTAGCTGATTCAAACATATTTCGAACATACGGGGGGGGTGGATAGGGTTCCCTAGTTCCTAGCAAGAGAGCCCCTACTTACTGTTGTTGCTGCTGCTTGCTCAAACGGTTCCTGAAATCTTCCTGTCGCTTTTGTATAATTTCAGCAGCTTGACGGCGTTGATCTGGGGTTAGCACTTGGCGGATCGCTAACATCTGCTCAAACCCGACTGACCTAAGCTGTTGCTCCAAAGTTTCTACTTGGCTATGTTTTTGGCGAACTTGATCCTCGGAGGCGGTACTTACCATCAGATCTTGCAACTCCTGCTTAGCTTGTTGGAGTGCTTGGCGGCGTTGAGCTAGCTCCAAATTGTACTGATCGCGAATGGACTGTACCTTCTGGGCTTGCTCTGGGGTAAGATTCAACTGCTGCAACAATCTATCCCAATGTTGGTCTTTATGACCTTGTTGACCAACAGGATTTTGTGCAATCTTCTGTACGAGCAAAAGATTGGGAGCGGCAAAGGCAACAGCGCTACCAAGGGATAGCATTAAAATCACAGCAGTAGGAGCTACAAGTTTGTTCAAAAGCAGGTAATATTTCTTGCATAATTCAACTTAACTATCTCAATCTTAGGAATTTAAGAGTGGACAGACATGAGAACAAAGTCATTATGTTAACCATGACTAAAGTCATGACTGACTCCACTTCCATTACCAAGGTGACGACAATGATTCGCGTGTTACTAGTAGATGATCAGAGTCTTATTCGTCAGGGATTGAAGGCTTTGCTAGAGTTAGAGCCAGATTTGCAGGTTGTGGGAGAGGCTGAAAATGGGAAAACAGCAATTGGGCTGGTCGAAGCGCTAAAGCCGGATGTGGTGCTGATGGATGTTCGCATGCCCGTGATGGATGGGGTGGCGGCAACGCGAGAAATTGGCGAGCGTGCCGGTACGAAAATCTTGATGCTGACGACTTTTGATGATGATGAATACGTGGCAGCGGCGCTACGGTATGGGGCGATGGGGTATTTGCTTAAGGATACGCCCTCGGAAGAATTAGCCGCCGCAATTCGGGCAGTTCATAAGGGTTACACCCAGTTGGGACCAGGATTGGTGGCGAAAATCATCCATAGGGGTGGTACCACTCCCACTCAACCAGTCAGTCCACCACTTACATGGGCTGAACTGACGCCAAGAGAACGGGAAGTTCTGCGTTTAATTGCCAAGGGAGCCAGCAACCGGGAGATTGCTCGACTGCTCTACATTTCTGAGGGGACGGTCAAAAACCACGTAACGAGCATTTTGAACCGACTGAATCTGCGCGATCGCACCCAAGCGGCCATTTTTGCCAATTCTTTTTTGCCCCAACTGGATGACCGCAGTTGAGGCACATAATTTCTTCACAAGATATGTCTATTTGAGACTGATTGGCCTCAATCAAATCTTGAATTGAAGCCCCAAATACAATTTCTGATATACTTGTCCAAACACAAGCACTAGCACACATTGGGCAAGGTTCACCAGTTATATATAGGGTATAACCGTAAGGATTCAGGTCATCTGGAAATGTCTCAAATGCTTTTCCGGCAATGCTTTCGACGAAAATCTCGATTATTCTTATTATCAATAGCGATTGCTGAAACGCTGATTTTTCGTTGTTTATTGAGAACAACTAACAATTTAGCCTTAATCTCCAGAGCTGAAACCCTTGTCTAGTAAGGGTTTGGATCACCTGAATCCTTACGTATAACCTTCCAGAGAAGGATTATTCATCTTATTGGTTAAACTGCGAATCACATTAATTTCTGCATGGGCAGAGGGGTCACTGTCTGTCTTAACAGTGTTATGCCCGAGTGCAATCACTTCATTATCTTTAACAATCACTGCTCCGTAAGGAGCATCTCCCTTTTTTGCTTCCGACAAAGCTAGCTTCATGAAATCTTCGGTTTGCATATTATTCTTAGCAATGAGACAACGTATTGCATTTTACTTAGAAGACATTGAAACGCCAGCAGGCAGAGCCATTAATCTAATCATTACAGGTCTAGTTCTGCTGTCTTCAGCTATTTTTGTGGCGCAAACATACACCATACCAGCTTCTGCGCGTATTAAGCTGGATACGATAGATGCTGGAATTTTACTAATTTTTGCGGTAGAGTATTTGCTGCGTTTCTGGTGTGCTGAAGATAAAACTAAGTATTTCTTTAGTCTCTATTCCCTAATTGATTTAATGGCAATTCTACCATTTTTTTTGGGAATGGTAGACATTAGTTTTATCCGCATACTTCGATGGTTCCGGATTTTGCGGTTAATTCGATTTATAGAAGGTAGAACTTTCTTTGGTCGCATCAGTACCGAAGACAGCGTAATTTTGGCTCGGATAATATTTACTCTATTTGCCATTATCTTTGTTTACTCAGGCTTAATTTATCAAGTTGAGCACCCTGTTAACCCTAAAGTTTTCAGTACTTTTTTCGATGCAGTCTATTTCTCTGTCGTAACGATGACAACCGTTGGGTTTGGCGACGTTACCCCGATTTCCGAAGGAGGTCGCCTAATGACAGTCCTAATGATTTTGACGGGTATTGCCCTCATCCCTTGGCAATTGGGTGATCTGATTAAGCGATTGGTTAAAACTGCAAATCTTGTCGAGACACTTTGTCCTACTTGTGGTTTATCCTTCCACGATGCCGATGCTCAATTCTGCAAGCTCTGCGGCAGTAAGGTGACGTTGTCTCCCGTTAACCGCTATCAGGGTATAACGGGAGATTCTCAAACTAAAGGTTCCCTTCACTAATCGGTGCGAATTCGCTTCAAGCCAGAGTAGACGTTGAACCGTTGCCCACGCAGGAATCCCACCAAGGTGATGCCGAACTCTCTCGCCAGTGCTACTGCTAAACTACTGGGAGCGGAAACAGCGCACACAATCTGTACTCCCGCTGTTATACACTTCTGTAAAATCTCAAAGCTAGAACGCCCACTGACCATGACGATGTGATTATTTAACGGCAACTCATCAGCAAGGAGCGCCGAACCCACCAATTTATCCAGTGCGTTGTGACGCCCAACGTCTTCCCGCAGCTTCAAGAGTTGCCCTTGGGCATCGAAGAGACCGGCAGCGTGTAGCCCACCCGTAGCGGTGAAAACTCCTTGGGCTGAGCGTAGTTGATCGGGGAGGCTGTAGATTAACTCAGCTGACACTTCCATGCTAGTTGGGATGACTGGGCAACCCCGTAGTTGTAGCGCTTCTATGCTAGCTTTACCACAAACTCCACAAGCGCTGGTAGTGAAAAAGTGGCGTTCTAGGGGCTGCAAATCTGGGAGCAATCCCTCTCGAAGTGCGACATTGATGATATTGTAGCGCTGTTCGGCGTCTACGTCTAGAGCAACACAGTAGCTCATCCGCCAGATATCTTGTCGGTGGCTAACGACACCCTCGCTGTAGAGGAATCCAGCAGTTAGTTCGAAGTCAGCCCCCGGTGTTCGCATGGTTACCGCCACTGTCTGTTGTGGAGAAACCAGGCGAATCTCTAAGGGCTCCTCGATGGCAAGTTGGTCTCTTGCGGATCGCACAAGATTATTTTCTACTACCCAGATCTGGGATTTAGTCTTACTCGCCAGAGGATTTTTCATCACGTACTTGCCAGTGTTCCATCAACCTGGTCGTAGTCAAAATTGACTGTTGTAGTAGCTGAGGGCTGAATGCTAATGACGATGAACTTAGATGCCGGTTGGTTGCTCTTTTCGGCGACACTCCCAATCGGAACAAGCACGTTGGTCTCCGGATAGTACGTCGCCGCACACCGCCGCGGGATCTCGTATGGGACAACGATGAAGTGCTTTGCGACTCGCTCCTCGCCCTCAAAATGGCTAGTCAAATCGACTACTTGTCCTTGAACAAGATTTAGCTCGTGCATATCTTCAGGGTTGAGCATCACGACACGACGCTCGTTGTGGATGCCGCGATAGCGGTCGTCGAGACCATAGATTGTGGTGTTGAATTGATCGTGGCTCCTGGTCGTCATCATCACAAATTGCCCTGGTGCGATGTGGTGATGAGGAATTTCGTGAACTGTGAAATTAGCTTTGCCGGTCGCGGTTTCGAATTTACCATCGCGTGCCATATTGGGCAAGTAGAAACCACCACCTTTACGCACGCGAACGTTGTAGTCCTCAAAGCCGGGGATAACTCGCTCGATACCATCGCGAATTCGGTCGTAATCCGCCACGAGATTTTCCCAGTCCACCGTAGTCTTACTTCCCAGAGTCGCCCGTGCCAAACCTGCGACAATTGCCGGTTCGCTGCGCAGATGGGGAGACGCGGGTACAAGCACTCCGCGGGAACTCTGCACAACTCCCATCGAATTTTCTGTACTTACGAACTGCTCTCCTGCCGCTTGCAAATCTATTTCCGTGCGTCCGAGGCACGGCAAGATCAATGCCTGCTCACCTGCGACTAGATGGCTGCGGTTCATTTTGGTTGAGATGTGAACGGTGAGATGGCAACGCTGTAGGGCTTGGGCTGTGTAATTTGTATCTGGAGTTGCCGAAAGAAAGTTGCCGCCGAGTGCGATCAACACTTTAGCTTTACCAACGTGCATCGCCTTGATTGATTCCACCACGTCATAGCCGTGGTGACGTGGCGGCTCAAAGTTGAATTCTTTGCCCAGCAGGTCGAGGAAATCTTTACGCGGGCGCTCCCAAATCCCCACCGTGCGATCGCCTTGGACGTTGCTATGTCCGCGCACAGGGCACACTCCAGCACCGGGCTTGGCGATCTGACCGCGCATCAGGTGCATGTTAACGATCTCCTCAATGGCGCTAACCGCGTTCTTGTTTTGCGTCAGACCCATTGACCAGCAACTGATCGTGCGCTGGGAGTTGATCATAATTTCAGCCGCTTGCCGAATCTGCTCGCGCCCGATTCCGCTTTTTTCTACAATTTCGTCCCAACTCTCGGCCAATATATCCGCTGCAAACTCCGCAAAGCCCGCCGTCTGGTTATCGATAAAGTCGCGATCAAGCACTTCACCGGGACGCCGCTCCTCTTCTTCAAGCATCTCCTTCATGATGCCCTTCAAAAGCGCAATATCACCGTTGATCCGCACTGGCAGAAACAGGTCACTGAGTTTCGTGCCGTTGCCGAGCGTGCCGGATACTTCTTGCGGGTGCTTGAACCGGATCAATCCTGGTTCCCGCAGCGGGTTGATCGAAACGATCTTGCAACCGTTTCTCTTTGCCGCTTGCAGCGAAGTCATCATCCGCGGATGATTCGTGCCCGGATTTTGCCCAATGATGAAGATCGCTTCGGCAAGTTCGAAATCGTTGAGCGTCACCGTTCCCTTACCGACGCCAATGGTTTCAGTCAGCGCGGAACCGCTCGACTCGTGGCACATGTTGGAACAGTCCGGTAGATTATTCGTGCCGAATTGACGAACAAAAAGCTGGTAGAGGAAGGCGGCTTCGTTGCTGGCGCGACCTGACGTGTAGAAAAG
>CAXUIG010000240.1:0-9943 GCA_964250845.1 uncultured bacterium
CTTCCGCCCAGCCCAGTCGCTCTGTTTCCCTATTGCAAGACCACGACTGCCCCGCCCAGTTCATCCCCAACCCCCGCGACTACCAAGCGATTGAAAAGCTGCAAATCCAGCACACGCCGGTAGCGCTGAAATATTCAGGACTGGCAGAACTCGAAGGGTTCATCCTGCCTACGTTCCGATTGGTGCTCGTAACTGACCGCGAGTTCTTCGGTCAGCACTCTTTGGCAACCCCCAGCTATATCCGCAAGCGTCGCCGCGCCGCCTCAAAGCAAGTTGACCCCAACAAGCTGCGCCCAGGCGATTATGTGGTTCACAGAAACCACGGGGTGGGCAAATTTCTCAAGCTGGAAAGCCTGACTATTAACAAAGAAACCCGCGAATATTTGGTGGTGCAGTATGCCGATGGCATACTGCGAGTGGCAGCTGACCAGCTGGGGTCTTTGTCCCGGTTTCGCAGTACTGGTGCTCAAGCCCCGGAACTCAATAAAATGTCGGGTAAGGCTTGGGAAAATACTAAGAACAGAGTCCGCAAGACGATCAAGAAATTGGCGGTTGACCTGCTGAAGCTGTATGCCCAGCGATCACAGCAAAAAGGGTATGCCTACCCGAATGATATGCCATGGCAGGAGGAACTCGAAGACTCCTTCCCCTACCAGCCCACAACTGACCAGCTCAAAGCGGTGCAAGATGTGAAGCGGGATATGGAGAGCGATCGCCCAATGGATCGCCTTGTCTGCGGTGATGTCGGCTTTGGCAAAACCGAAGTGGCAATTCGAGCGATATTTAAAGCCGTCACCGCCGGTAAACAAGTCGCCCTCCTCGCCCCCACCACCATCCTCACCCAGCAGCACTACCACACCCTGAAAGAACGCTTTGCCCCCTACCCGATCCAAGTTGGCTTACTTAACCGATTCCGCAGCGCTGAGGAACGCCGCGATATTCAACGGCGGATGGCAACAGGTGAACTGGATATCGTTGTGGGGACGCACCAGTTGTTGGGCAAAGGCATCACTCTCCGCGATTTGGGGCTGCTGGTGGTGGATGAAGAACAACGTTTTGGCGTCAACCAAAAAGAGAAAATTAAATCCCTCAAAACCCAAGTGGATGTGCTTACCCTCAGCGCTACTCCGATTCCCCGCACTCTCTATATGTCACTTTCAGGGATTCGAGAGATGAGTTTGATTACTACACCGCCCCCGTCACGGCGTCCGATTAAAACTCATCTGGCTGCCTATGAGCCCGAAACAGTACGTAGTGCGATTCGCCAGGAACTTGACCGAGGTGGGCAGGTGTTTTATGTGGTGCCGCGAGTAGAAGGAATTGAAGAGACGGCGGCTTTGTTGCGGGAAATGGTGCCTGGGGGGAGACTTGCGATCGCTCACGGTCAGATGGAAGAGGGAGAGCTAGAATCAACTATGCTCACCTTCGGCAACGGAGAAGCCGATATCCTCCTGTGTACCACCATCATTGAATCTGGTCTGGATATTCCGCGAGTTAACACCATCTTAATTGAAGATGCCCACCGATTTGGCCTATCCCAGCTGTACCAGTTGCGCGGTAGAGTCGGTCGTGCTGGGACTCAAGCCCATGCGTGGCTATTTTACCCCAAGCAGCGGGTGCTATCGGATGCTGCGCGGCAGCGTCTAAGGGCGATTCAAGAATTCACTAATCTGGGGTCTGGATATCAGCTGGCGATGCGGGATATGGAAATTCGCGGCGTCGGTAACCTTTTGGGGGCGGAACAGTCGGGTCAAATGGATGCGATTGGCTTTGACCTTTATATGGAAATGCTGGAAGAAGCCATCCGTGAAATTCGTGGGCAGGAAATTCCCAAAGTTGACGACACACAAATTGACCTCAATCTCACCGCTTTCATTCCAGCTGACTATATCCCGGATTTGGATCAAAAGATGAGTGCCTATAGGTCTGTTGCCGCTGCCAAATCTAAGGAGGAATTAAATCAGATTGCCGCAGAGTGGAGCGATCGCTATGGTGAAATTCCGACTGCGGCGCTTCAACTGTTGCGAGTGGTAGAACTCAAACAGCTGGCTAAGAAACTGGCATTCAGCCGGATCAAACCAGAAGCTAAGCAGCATGTGATTCTGGAAACGCCAATGGAAGAACCCGCCTGGAACCTGTTGGTGGCGAATTTGCCAGAACACTTGCGATCGCGCTTTGTCTATTCCCCAGGTAAGGTAACAGTACGGGGCTTAGGTGTGTTGAGTGCTAATCAGCAACTGGACAATTTAATTGACGCCTTGAGTAAAATGCAAGGCGCACTCCCAGAACCTGCGATCGTTTGAACACCTTAACCTTACTAAATCTTTTTTAGTAAGGATTCAGGTGATGGAGAAATGAATGAAAAGCTTTCCCAGTAAAGGTTTCGAGGAAAATACAGATTTTCCTGATTTTCAATAAGGAGCGGTGAAATGGCCATTTATCGTTGCTTGTTGAGAATAGAAAGTCATTTAGCCTGGAAGTCTAGAGCTGGAATGCTGTCCAGGCAAGGGTTTCAACTATCTGAATCCTTACCTTTTTTAAGACAGTTAATGGCTGAAGTCACAGGGGGCACACCAATGCAAGCAGCCGATCTCAAAGCACTCTACGAACAAGATTTTGTTGCGTGGGCAGAAAAGACAGCCCAGTTATTGGAGCAGCGGCAGTTCGAAAGGCTCGATCTACCCAATCTGATTGAGGAGGTTTGGGATTTGTCCAAACGAGAGCGCGATCGCCTCCAAAGTTCACTCCGGCTAATTTTGCATCATCTGCTTAAATGGCAGTATCAACCAGCGCTGAGGTCAGATAGTTGGGAGAATACGATTCATAGAGAGCGGTTGAATATTCAAACCTATCTTGAGGACAGCCCTAGTCTGAAAAGGTATTTGGAACCTCAGTCGGTGAGTAAAGCCTACAGGTTGTCACGACTGGAAGCCATCAAAGAAACTCGCCTGCCAAAGGGAGTCTTTCCTGTTGAGTGCCCTTATGAGATCGAGCAGCTCCTCGACCTAGAGTTTTTGCCAGAAGCGCACTGAGCTTCTTTTCAAGAATATAAAAAGTATAGTTCTATGAGGTAATCTAACGAGCATAACTTCATGACGGTTGATTTGACCTCCACAATACCATCTGCTGATTTTCTCACCACCTTGGCAATGGCAGCGGCTGCCTCTCGAGGTAAGACAGATGCCCACCGCCCCCGTGCCAAGGCTGTGGTCACTGCACTGCTGCAAGCGGAAAAAGCAGCCAAGCAGCAACGACTGACGTATACCTTCGATTCCCTTATGGGTAGTTGGCGGCTCGGCTTTGTGACTGGTACTCGCAAAGCCCGTCGCCGAGGTGGCATTGTTCTGGGCAGAGGCTTTTATTTGCCCAGGGTGGTTCCAGCGCAGATTTCCTTCAGTCGCCAATCACCAACTCCACCAAGTTCAGGCTTAGGAGAAATTAGCAATCAGATTCAATTCGGTCCCCTGCTGTTTAAGCTGACAGGTCCAGCTCAGTACTTAGGCAAGAAAAATATTCTGGCGTTTGACTTTACCCAAATGCGACTCTGCTTGTTTGGTCATACCGTTTACAGGGGAGATTTTCGAGGTGGCACCCAAACTGAGGATTTTTATCACCAATCGATTACCAAACTTCCTTTCTTTGCTTTCTTTTTGGTGAGTCAAGACTTCATTGCCGCTCGCGGTCGTGGTGGTGGGCTTGCACTTTGGATTCGGGAGACTTAAACAGGGCGGCAACACCAATCACCCGCTCCGTCTACTACCTCGTCGCGCCCAGAGGGTAATATCCCAAATGTAAATAAATAGCCCTCCAGAAATCATAGCTCCTAGAAACCACTTAGCCGAATTTTTGAGCAGTGCAAGACGTCTATCTGTCGAAGCCTCTTCAGTTTGGCTCCGCAATGTTTTCTTCGCCTGAGTAATTCCTGACAAAAGTTTTTTCTTCAGTTGCTGAGGATTGCCATTCGGTTGGAGACCCTGGAGGTGGAAACGGGCAATCACACTATCTATATCTCCAGCCGTAGTAGCCTTACCTAATTGCTTGTCCAACTCTTCAAGCTGAGACAGTTGCTGGGTAATCTGAGGATTGATTTGAGCACTAATTTGGTCATTGAGCCGGGCGCTGTCAACCCCTATTAAAGGAATTAGCAACAGAAATAATACCCCAACTACTAAAGAAGCCCAAGATAAAAATTGCAAAGGCAGTCGTTCCCATTTTGACCGCAAATCTGCCCCTTGATAAAACACCAGCCCCAGCCCCAACAAGGGTACAGGTACACGCTCCACCAGCTCACCTATCCTCTGAACTTCCCAGGTAGGGTTCATCAATTGCAGTGGAACGAAAAGAGCAATGATGTCAAATAACGCTAGCATCAATAGGCAGTATCCGATAGGGCGAAGAATAAGAAAACTGTAGTGCCATTCCTTGTCTATTGGTTGAGTCATATTCCGAGAATCCTATACGGGTAGGTTGTGTTAGCTACGACTTAGGGTTTTGGGAAGCGAGGACGCCACCACTCTTGCCAGTTCAACCAAGCATTCTCAAGGGTGCGATAAGCATACTCTGGAGAAGAATGATTTAGGGGAATAGATAAATTAGTCCATAGACAGCGCCGGTCACGCAGAGTTTTCTGACTCAGTAACCAAGGCACAAGACGATAGAACTGCAAGTCATAGGTAATTTGGTTGTGGATGAACTGGTTATGAGTGACTGTACTTCCACCTCGTGAGTTAATACAGCTACTCAAATAGGCTTTATTCTGATAAGTAAAGAGACTATAAAAGCCCGCTTCTGGATGTTGGCGTAAAACCTGAAAAATCTTTTTTGAAGATAAAGGGACAGATGTGTATTCCTGGACAAAATTTGAAATATCTCCATCAGTATTGACGATATAGCGCATCTCAATGTCTAAAGGCAAGTGATTATGAGCGTACCGATAGTGCTGACCAACCGAGTAAAAGTAAGATTCATACTGCTGCTCAGGTTTCTTAACTAGAGAGCTAATCCCTAAGAACTTCCATCCAGGTAACGGTACTGTTGAAGGAAAAGTCAAAGGGCTGTGGCGACCTATGTTTCGGCCTGTAACTGATTTACCAAATATCAACCAGGTACTGATAAAGGTAATTGCTAGAAAGGGAATACGCAGTTTTTTCCACTGAATCATTCCTGGCACTTCTCAATAGAACCATGATGTTTGGAACGCTCTTGTTGAAGAACAAAATGGCATAATAGCCCAGATGTTAAGAAAGAAATCATGGTAAATATCTGAGAGCCATCTCCGTAGTGCCAGTAGTTAAACGTTTCTGGCTTAGATACTAAAATAGCAAGTATTGCTATTCGTACCCCATTAACTATAAAAGCTGAACCCACGGTGAGGGCAAGAACTGAAACTTTCTTGAGCCAATTAATGCGAAACGTTGTGACAAATAGAATTGCTAGTCGCAACACTACAATTATGCTAATTAGACCCCCACACAGCGGAGTGACGTCTATTGAGCCTGTTGGCAGGGTTACAATCTGACCTTGACGAGACACATTAAATCCCAAATACCACAGCAATATGGTTGAGAACTTCGCTGTCAGAGTAGTAACTGAAATCAATTTGTCACTCTGGATTATCAGCGCTGTTGGGATGCATAGGATAAAAATGAGGAAGAGTTCTTGCCTATATTGCTTAAATCCTTTAATTCCAGAACTAATCAGACTCAGACCAATTGCTGAGAACAAAGGTAATGTCTCAAATAAAACGTCATCACGAGTATGAGTAGATATACTCCTAAAAAGCGACCAAGCAATGAGTAAGAAACCGCTAACGCTAGATATAGGACCACTTTCTAGATTGGCACCTATATGGTTATGAGATAATAGAAACAGTACCGCTCCCCAAAACAAGAGGGAAACGATTATGGGGTCAAGGTTTCCACTCACCTTCCAAGACATATTCAGGTGAGTGGAAACCAACCCTGCTGCGATCGCCAGTAACCAAAATTTTAAGTTTTGCAGCAAGCTCATACAGACAAACGAGGTGGCTAAATCTAACTAGCTAACTCTTGGGTCAAAGTTGACTGGTTGCTTCAGTTTATGCTTTAATGCTGAACCTCCAATAAAGGCTACAAGTGTTAGTAACCCTAATGTAGAAGAGGGTGTGGGGACGGCGGTCACGTTGTTTACGGACACGTCGTCTAAATAGAAATTTCTCGGGTTATCTCGGAACCCGAACGTCAAATCTGTAGATGTTCCCGTCGGGACAAAGTTGAATGTGTATTGGGTATAAGCTTGAGTGGGAATGTTTACCTGGTCAAATAGTTTGGTTCCGCCTACAGATGTCTGAAATTCATTGTTGGGTGCAGTGTCAGTGCTCGCCAGAAAGTAGCTGAGTTGGTATGTCTGGCCAGGGGTTGTAGCGAGCGATTGTGATAGGAAACCGAGAGCGCCAGCAGGACCCAGGTCAGCAGCGTATGTACCGGTGTGGGGATTAGTAGTGCTAACAAAAGTAGAACCAGTGTTACCGGACTGAGTAAAGCCTGAAAAATCCCCCGTCTCGAACCCCCCATTAGTGACAATATTTGCTGCGCGTGCCATCGAAGTCGATGCGCCAATCAGTGCAGCAGTGAGGCTAAGTATCTGAATAGTTTTCATAGTTCAATCAGGAAAATCGGTAAAGGTCAGAGGAAAGTCGTAATTGGACTGTAGATAATTAGCCCCTACAAACAGCCATATTAATGACTGCAAAATGTAGTACTGACTGCCCTTAAGTGTTAGCTTGTGGAGCAATTCAGCTAAGTTCAATAGTACTTATCACTGTGAGATAGGAGGGGCCAATTTGCCAACCCCAACGCTACCACTGCATTCTGACCACCAAACCCAAAGCTGAAACAAAGTACCTGCTGAATCTCAGCCCGACGCGGCGCACTCACTAGATCCAATTCAAACTCCGGTTCGTTGAGTCCCACACAGGGCGGCAACAGCTGATGCTTCAACGCCATCATACAGAAAGCCATTCCCAAAGCTCCAGACGCCCCTAGTGTATGACCAGTGGCTCCCTTAGTAGAACTGACTGGGACACTTTGAGGAAATACCTGCTGAATCAGCTGGGCTTCGGAGTGGTCGTTGAGCTGAGTAGCCGTACCGTGGGCATGAATGTAATCGATGTCGGCTGGGCATAGACCGCTACGATCTAAACATTGCTTTACGGCTGCGATCGCACTCCTACCTCCCGGATCAGGTCTATTAGTGTGATAGCCATCAGCTGTTAAGCCAAACCCCAGCACTTTTCCATAAACTGGTGCCGACCGACACTTTGCCAAATCAGCTGATTCCAGCACGAACACTGCCGCCCCTTCTCCCAACACCAATCCTTCCCGGCGGCGGTCAAAAGGATAAGCCCCAGTTTGAGCTAAGGCACCCATCTGGTTAAACCCAGCCAGCGTCAGCGCTGTAATCGGCGCTTCCACCGCTCCAGCGATCACCCGCTGACACTGACCGCTCTTGATCAGTTCAAAGCCTTGTGCGATCGCCCAAATCCCAGTTGCACAAGCTGCCATTGGTGCTAACACCGGGACGGTTGCTGACCCGATTTGACGAGCACATGCGATCGCGATCATATGGGGAAGTGTATCCAACCAATGCTCTAATACCATTTCCTCGTTGGTCGGAAGCTCTCCCCCTTGCCCCCCCTCAGCCCCGTACATTTGCCGTGCCAGCTGTTCCCACCAAGCCTGATGACTCCGACTTGAACCAATTACCACCCCACACTCTGGCAAAGGTGTAATTAGCCCAGCATCTGACAAGGCAGATGCAACAACCAGCTGAGTCAATTTTATTAACTCAGCTGGTTGTTTACCAATCAGCGCCAGGGGCAGCGAAGGCAGTTTTGGAAAGGGTTGATGCAGTCCAATGCCAGATTTTCCCGATATCAGGTGCTGCCAACTGGTCTCTAAGCTGGTGCCCAAGGCGGAGACTAGACCAATACCAGTAACAACAACCTCCACCGCACAGAAATTATCGCCCTGCTGAGCTATTTGCCGCCGTTTTTGAGGTTTTCCACACCCTTTGTTACCTTAGCTGACTCAATCCGATCGCCCTGCTGAATCTTGTCAACCACATCCATCCCTTGGGTAACATACCCGAATACCGCATAACTGCCATCTAAGAACGGCACATCCGCCAAGGCAATGTAAAACTGCGACGAAGCCGAATCAGGCGGCTGCGATCGCGCCATTGCCACAGCACCACGGGTATGCCGCAATACAGGCGCAGCAGAAACACCTGCAGTTCCCAGCGTCTTACTGTAAACTGGTTTTTCCGCACCTTTAGGCTTAATTTCTAAGGGAATATAGCGCTGTTCGCCGGTCTTTTGGTCAATAAAACCGCCGGTTCCCAGTCGCTGTTGCGGGAAGCTAGGGTTTTTGCTCTGCGGATCACCCCCCTGTACTACAAAGGGTTCCGGCGAGCGCACCACCCGGTGAAACACCAGCCCGTCGTACACACCCCGCTGCACAAGATCCACGAAGTTGCCAGCGGTAATCGGGGCATCTTTTCCGTTCACTTCGATAGTAATCGGTGACCCTTTGACCGTCATTACCACCGTGGCGTTACCTTCTAGTTCTGGTAAATCTTTCATATGTGGACTACTCGCCTGAGTAGCAGATACAGAGGTTGCCTGGGTAGCTGAGGAGTTGGCGGCAGATTTAGAAGCAGCCTGCTGTGTTGTACATCCCCCCAACATTAAAGCACCAATAATTACAATTGACACCAACCACTGCCGGATTTTCAGCTGCATTGCCAATCACTGACTCAACTACAGTCCCCTATCATCTCATGTTAGGGCGCTTCCCTACACCCCGTTCTCAGTCAAAGACCTTCAATTGAGACTCCCAAAAACCGAGCCAGTACAGCTGCTTGATTTTCCACTTCTGCTAATGATAAGGGTTGCCCCACCCGCGTCAGGGGAATGTCTCTTCGACCCTTGACGCGCAAATACAAGGCTCGACGGGGATTCAGTCCCTCTTTGATGTCAACTCGCACAGCTTGCACGTCTTGTGTGCGGCAGTTAATTTCAATCCGGCGGTCCTTCCCTGGAAATCCCCAGCGGAAGATTTTAATCGAGCCGGTTTCCTGATTGAACTCGTTGTAACCGCCTCCCACATCCAGAAGGGTGACAAACCATAAATATAGGGCTAGTAGCAACCCGACTACGCCGTAAAATCCCATCGCTATCCCTTGGGGGACGAATATTAGTTCGGTGGGGTCAGCAAAGGGGAGTAGATTGACCTTGAGGTAACTGGAAAGCCCAGCCAATAAAAAGCCAGTTGCTCCCAAGGATACGACCGTTCCCCACCAGTAGTTGCTGAACCTGCGAGACCCGAGAACCTGTTGGTATAGGACGCGCTCTTCGGAGCTTTCCGCTTTAGCGTCATCGCCTGTAGTTCTGGTTGTTGGTGCCGTCATGAAACTGCCCTACTTTTAAGGAGATGAGCTGGAACAATTCTGCCATCCCGGTAATATTCATAGCTATTTTAGCCGCTTACCTTCAGAGATGACTGAGGAAAGTTGTGTCAAATTGTAAACTTTCTGATATTTATTATATCTATAGGTCACGCTGAAAACCTAATCCCACCTCTAGGGATTGGGTGCAAAGCCTGATTAATGTGATAAATTAAGAAAAATTAAAAATCCACAGACTGGATTGCCAGCAATTGGTAAGGGGTGTTTGGCAAACCCCTTGAGAAGAGAGCTAGCGCCTAATTGGCAGCAATATTCTCATAAATCTTATCTGCTGGTATGCAGTTGAGAGTGTCAAAATGTTAATTCCTCAGAAGCTTTGCAATTTTAGTAAACCGAGAGGACTTTAGTTAAATGACCATCGCAGTTGGACGCGCCCCCAGCACCAGAGGGTGGTTTGACACCCTAGACGACTGGCTCAAGCGCGATCGCTTCGTGTTCG
>CAXUIG010000241.1:0-9913 GCA_964250845.1 uncultured bacterium
CATCTCCCCCTCTCCCCCTTAACTTCTTGCCAGAAATTAACAGCAGTGATCCCGGATAAAGAAATACTTATAATCACCACCACCCACACCCAAGCTTCATTCATCTCTCCAGCGTCAACGTCAAAATAGATCGCCATTGGGATAGTCTGGGTTTGTCCTGGGATATTGCCCGCTAACATGAGGGTGGCTCCAAATTCACCCAAGGCACGGGCAAAAGCCAAAGTGGTTCCTGCCAAAATACCGGGCAAAGACAAAGGTAAAGTGATTCGCCAGAAGATTGTCCGTTCAGAAGCGCCGAGGGTTCTGGCTACCCGCAGGAGATTGGCATCAATTTGTTCAAATGCTCCCAGTGCTGTTCTGTACATCAATGGGAAAGCAACTACTGTGGCTGTTATAACTGCGGCGTACCAACTGAACACTATGCTGAAGTTCAGTCGTAGTAGCAGTTGTCCAATCGGGCCATTTTTGCCAAACAGCAGCAGTAATAAAAAGCCTACTACTGTTGGTGGCAATATCAGGGGTGAGACAAAGATTCCATCAAGTAGAGATTTCCATTTTCCTCGATATCCCAGCATCCAATAGGCAGCTGCAATGCCAACGAAGAAGGTAATTATGGTCGCCAGTAAGGATGTTTTCAGGGATATCCATAGAGGGGAAATGTCAAATGGCATAGGCCAATGTTTTGAAATTTTGGAGTTTGGATGAACTTGTCTAAAATCTTAACGAGCTATGCCAAATCCGTATTTATGAAATACGCCGCTGGTTTGATTACTAGATAAAAACTGAACATATTCCTTGGCAGCCTGGACATTTTTGCTGTTTTTGAGCACTGCTACGGGATAGGTAATCGGGGAATGTAAGTTTTCTGCTGCTGTAGCTACCACTTTTACTTGCGGTGATATTTTGGCATCTGTAGCGTAGACAAGACCTGCATCAGCGTTTCCACTTGCTACGAATGTTAGGACTTGACGGACACTGTTGCCTAGCACAAGTTTTGGTTTGACTTGCGACAAAATTCCCAGATTCTTGAAGACTTCTTCAGCATATTGCCCTGCTGGTACACTCCTTGGTTCTCCAACAGCAATTTTCTTCACATCAGAGCCTGCCAATTGGCGGAAGTCGGTGATGGCTGAAGAATTTTGTGGTACAATCAAGACGAGGGTGTTAGTCAGCAGGTCGCGCCTGGTATCCTTAAGGATGAGACCTTTTTTATCCAAGGCATTCATTTGCTTTTCGGCTGCAGAAACAAAGACATCCACTGGCGCACCATTTTCAATCTGTTGTTGCAAGGGGCCGGAAGCCGCGAAGTTATATTTGATACTAACGTCCGGCTTGGTTTGTTGGTAAACTTGCTGGACTGCTTGCAGGGCATCTTTCAAACTAGCGGCGGCGGATACGATCAAGTTGCTGTTTGTCTGTGCTACAACAGGAGATGGGGCAAACAATCTCAAGCCAGTTGCCAAGATTAAGGTGCCAACTATTCCGCAAATGAAGGCAAAAATTGGTCTTTTTTTCATAAAGTCTTACCTCTGGATACGCTGCGCTTTTCAAGGATTGACAAGAAAGCGGGGTGGCGATCGCCGCTTCCTTGTGAATAATTCTGGAGCAAACCTGTTACTACGATGGTATCAGACGATGCGTTATTTACCAACTTAGTTGGTATAGGGTCAATGCCTAGAAAACAGCAAGGATGGATCACCTTTCAATCCTCAGACGAGGAGCGGCAAATTCTGGAGCAGTACTGCCAGCAGTCTCAGCGCACTAAGACTGAGATCATGCGGGAACTGATACGCACTCTGAATCAAAAGCCACCGTCACCACAACCGCAACAAAGCTTGCAGGGAGAGCAGGAGGATTCTAGCCACCCTGAGATAGAACTCAAGAGTCAAAACTCGGAGTTGAAAGCGAGGAAAGTTAGCGCTCGCAATGTTCTTAAGGGTACAGTAAAACGAATTGTAACCGGAGCCGTCAACACTGAAGTCACTCTGGAGATTGCTCCTGGAGTTGAGCTGATCTCGATTATCACTAGATCGTCAGCAGAAGAGTTGAGACTGTCTGAGGGAAAAGAAGCCTATGCAGTCATTAAATCCAGCCATGTAATAGTTGCGGGAGATTAAAGCAAGAAAAGGAGTGACCTGCCATTTCGACCAGGACAGCGAGTAGAGGTGATTATTTTGGCTGAAGATAATGATACAGCTTTGGCGCAAAAATTACAAGAGCTATTTAAAGAAACACAAGCAGTACACGCAGAACAACCGATGACTGAAGAGGAAATAGCGGCTGAAATTGAAGCTGCTCGCAGCGTGTGATGAAAGTTGTTATTGATACTAAACATAGCCTGGAACAGTTTTTGAGGCTACCCTACATTGAGGAATCACCCGCCTGGGAATTTATTTACGGGGAAGCTATTCAGAAACCGATGCCGGGAGCGAAGCACAGCCGTTTGCAATCGCGTTTGGGGGCTGCGATCAATGCCGCAACTTCTTTCTATGAAGCTTTCCCTGAACTGCGATGTACCTTTGGCGGTAAGTCCATTGTGCCCGATCTGGCAGTGATTACCAGGGAGCGGATTCCAGTGGACGAAAATGGAGAAATTGTGAGTAATGGGATTAGCTTTGCGCCGGAGTGGATGATTGAGATCCTTTCCCCAGACCAGAGCCAGATGAAGGTGACGCGCAAGATTTTGCATAGTCTGCGGCATAATGGGCAGATGGGCTGGTTAGTTGACCCCGATGAACGAGTGGTGTTAGTGTATCGCCCGGAGCGGTTGCCAGATGAATTAGCCGGAGACACGCTCTTGCCCTGGGTTGAGGGGGTGAACTTGAAACTAACGGTAGAGCAGATGTTTGGTTGGTTAAAGGCAGGCGGGTAGATTAGCAGATGCCTTCAACCTAAGATGCTCATCGGTAGCAGCCCCGACGGCAGCAGCATCTTTGCCAAGTGTGGAGGTTTCGAGCGAGTTACCAATTAAACTGCCGCGCCTGCACAAATTGCTGGACACCGAGCGCGTAACGTATAAGCAAGTGCGGCGAACTTGAACAGGTGTTAGATGACAGATATTGATTTTTGTTATTTGTTTGCTACAGTAGGTTCATCACTACAGTAGAGAAGTCGCTATGTTGTCACTTCAACTTGGAGGTCTTGCGCCGTTACGGTCCGGCAAAGGCGACGGCAGTGGATGTGGCTCGCTTTTTGGAAGTGAGCCACGGCACAATTTATCGGCATTTTCCCAGTAAAGCTGCCCTGCGGGATGCGGTGGCAGAACGTTGGTTACATCGAGTTTCCATACCACTGGCAGTAATTGCCCAAGAGCAGGGTTCTGCCAGTGAACGGTTGCACAGATGGTTTATGCAACTGATGACTCTAAAACGTCAAAAAGTCCTAGACGATCCTGAGTTGTTTGCAACGTATTCTGCAATCGCGGAGGAAGCGCGAGGGGTGGTTCAAGCTCATGTTGATGAACTGGTGAGGCAACTCGCTTGTATAATTGAGAGCGGTATTTCTAGGCAAGAGTTTAAGGTTCCTGATTCCCATCAGGCAGCGAAGGCAGTCTTCAATGCAACAATCCGGTTTCATCATCCTGCTCACGCTGCTGAGTGGAGCGGTCCCGACATTGACGCTGACTTTGCCCAGGTATGGTGCTTGGTGCTTGCTGGTCTTAGGGTTGGTAGCCGTCGCTAAGTGTCTTCAAGAAAGAGACAATCTGGTCTTCCTCTGCACCACTCAGGTTAAGGTGGCCTAGGTCATCGCGATCGACGTTGGCAGCAACTTCCGCTGCTGGCCAGCAGTTCTGAGAGATAGCCTGCGCTTCCGTTGTGAAAGAATTTGAACATGCAGGCAAAACATCTCGAGTGTTATAGAAATGCACCACAGACTTGAGGCTTTTGAAGTAGCCATTGTGCATGTAGTCTTTCACAAAATCTGGACTGGGTCGCTTGTCTACGTTACGTAACGTCGGTGTCCGCATTTTTCCCATATTGGCATCAGCATACTGCTTGTAATCACTCGGCAATTGGTGATCCTCCGCCGACGCCAGGGTGGCACCTAAGCCTTTATCAACAAAGTTGAATCCATCCGGGTTGAACATAGGCGGCATCTTGTACCAGGGATTCTCTGGGTTCTTGGGTACGCCGAGGTTGTGATATTGGAAGTCGGCAAATAGCGGTGATGCCGTGTTGGGGCCTGGGCTAAGGAGGTGGCAACTGGCACAATTTGCCTTCCCTTGGAACAGGTTAAGGCCCTGCTTCTCATCTGCGCTCAAGTTGACCTTGCCCGCTAAGTAGTAATCGTACTTGGACGTAAACTGGTTGACCTCATTGGAGCCCTCATAGGCAGAGATGGATTGGGCGATGTTTTTGACAGCTGTCTCCACTTTGGCCTTGTCTGCATCGGACAGCGGGATCAGAGCGTTTTCCTGGGCACACAAGCCTTCAATAGCTGCGGGCCAATTGATGTCAGATGTTCCAGCGCCCCACACTTGTTGGTAGGAGACAGGATATCTGTCTTTGGGGTTAAGAACCCGATAGACCAGGCATGCCTCTCGATTATTTTTATCGCTGCTTTGTTTAGTGAAATCCTGGAAATCTTGGAGGTCCGCCAAATCCATCTCCCATGGAGTTAAGGTTGATTCCGGGGCCTGGTCAACACTCGGTTGCCCCAACTTATGGCCAGTTGCACGCCCGTCCCAGAAATTCCCACCGACTACTGTGGGTTGGTTGCCCTGATTGTCAATATAGACAGTTGGACTGAACGTGGCGTAAGCTATGGTCTGTGGCTTGCGGAAACCAAAGCGAGCGAAATTTGAGCCCCACATCGCCGCTCCATGGGCGTTGATACCAGGATCGGGTCCCGTCCAGCCCACCTGAATATCATGGCAGGTCGCACAAGATTCATCTTGGTAAATTGAGATGTGCTCGTCGTTGAATACTGACTTGCCTAGCTGTTCTTTCGGGGCGAGAGCTTCCTGAGAGAGAGAGGGACTCTGTGCCACCAAAGTTTCCAGAGAAATGGACAAAATCATCGTTAGGCAAATCATGATTGCGTATGCCCAGGTTCTTTTCCAACTCTTTTTGTTGAGCATCATCATCCGAGCCTCCTTCTGTTTGAACTAAATTTTTCCATTGATTACCTTCCGAGTCAGAAACTAGCTTTTACTCCTAGCAGGATATCTTCAGCCAGCTATTTTGCCCTCTCAGGATGTTGATATTCAGCTGTCGCAAAGCTCAAAGTTATTACAACATCTTATTGGTGTTCTCAGGAGAAAATACCCCATTCTTTTGGGAGGATAAAAGGGTTTTTCTTGTTCTAATATTTTGACATTTAGCTATGCCTATGACACCAATAAGCACGAACCCAACAGTGCTTACATCAGCTACCAAAGCTTATTTATTCATGATTTTTTCTGACTTTTCAATACAGTTGACATTGAATCAGCTCAGAATTCACCTGTCAAGTATCGAAATACACACATTAAATTAATAACTCACCATTTGCGTCAGCTCAGACAGTATAAATACTCTCTCACAATTGAGCTGGGGCATATTTGTTTTACATAACTTCAACATAAAATCTACTTTAGCTTCAACAGCGAGAAGCCCCACACCCTAAAAATAGGGCTTTAGCCGGATGTTTTTGGTGTGGGATGAATCGCGGACAGGTCATGACGAGCAACTGCTTCGCTTCATGCTTGAGTGTACATTTTTGAGTACAGGTCTTAACCTCAAACATATGGCTGACCAAACTGCGCTCAACCTACCCCACGACAAGGTTTGAGTTGAGTACAAGAATACAAGTCCCCCTCCCCAGTAAATACTCATACCCCAGCAAAAGAATACTAGCACCAATACCCCAAAATTTTGTTGTAATACCTATCAGGTCAGGGTTTCAAGCTTTGAGTACAACCTTAATTAATCTAATTATTCTGATCTGAGTCAGTGTAGTGAGCTGTTTTTTGTTGGCTGATATAAAGAATGATAATTCCCGTGTTCAGTTCATTATGTAAATCTTTGAATGTAAATTACACGGGGAAAAAGCCAAAAAATACTTATAGCGAAATTTAAAGGAGATTATCGTCATGGCACAACTAACTGGCTTGACCGTTGGGGGTAAAACTTGGACTCCCCAATTCGTTCAAGAAATTAACCAAGAAAAATGTATCGGCTGTGGCAGATGTTTTAAAGCATGTGGTCGCGATGTGCTGCTGCTGAGAGCACTCAATGAAGATGGAGAATTTGTGGAGGATGAGGAAGATGAGGAAAGTGAGCGCAAGGTGATGACCATCTTCAACCTTGACGACTGTATTGGCTGTCAGGCGTGTGCGAGGATTTGTTCAAAAAACTGCTACACCCATGGCCCATACGAGAATAATTGACCTTTATAGGGCAAGGGAGCTTGCAGGGAACCCCGAGTCACCCCTACTCCCCTGCTTCTTTTTATAGTCCAAGCCGATTAGGTAAATTGTGAGCAGATAATTTATGGAACAAATTCCAGTTTCACTTTTAACCCTGGTTGCTGGCATTTTAATTACACTCGTAAGCTTGTGGGTTGGTCAAAACCACAATTTATTGCCAGTGCAGGCATCTGCACAAGCGCCTTTAGTAGACGGTTTTTTCAACGTCATGGTCACCATTGCTACCGCCCTGTTTTTGGTGGTAGAGGGAGCAATCGTAATTTCCATAATTAAATTTCGTCGGCGTCAGGGGGATGATACTGACGGGTTGAAGATTGAGGGCAACTTTCCTTTAGAAGTTTTTTGGACAGTGATTCCAGGAATCATCGTCATTGCACTGGGAATTTACAGTGTTGAAGTTTACACTGATATGGGAGGGATTAATCTGGGGGGTCATCATATCATGGCTCATGCCCCTTCTTCATCCCCAGTGGCTCCCCTTAAGCTCGACTCACAGTGGGTAGAATCTGACAAGCCAGCAACACCAACCGCAATCCCTATCGGTATTGGCTCTACCCCACAACAACAAGGCAAACTGCCGGATTTGGTCGTGAATGTCACAGGAATGCAGTACGCTTGGCTATTTAACTATCCCGATAGTGGTGTTGCTGCTGGAGAGTTACACGTTCCAGTAGGTAAAGATGTGCAACTCAAACTTTCTGCTAATGATGTGATCCACTCATTTTGGGTACCTCAGTTCCGCCTCAAGCAAGATGCGATTCCCGGTCAGCCAACTGAACTGCGGTTTATAGCTACCAAGACGGGCGAATATCCTGTGGTGTGTGCTGAACTTTGTGGTGGCTACCACGGCGCAATGCGATCTTCTGTGATTGTCCACTCGCCGGAAGAGTTCGATAGCTGGCTGGAAGAAAATCGCCTTGCCCTTTCTCCAGAAGGGCATCAAATTGTTGCGGCAAGCGCTGTACCACCAGCAGAGTTTCTCGCTTCCTACGCTAGTGAGATGGGAATTGATTCAAACACCCTAGCTCAGTTACAGCCAGACAACCGATAGTAGAGGTCTATTGCAATTCGCCCCTACCGAAGAACTTAATTGTCAGGAAAATAGCTGATGACACAAACACAAACTTCACAGGAAACCCAACCAGAAACTTTAGAAATTAAAGCCGTTTCCTACGGTTCGCAACCAACTGCATGGAAATGGTACGACTATTTTACCTTCAACGTTGATCACAAAGTAATCGGCATCCAATACCTGGTCACCGCCTTTGTGTTTTATCTGCTCGGTGGCCTCATGGCTGTAGCCCTGCGTACCGAACTGATGACACCAGAATCAGACTTCCTCGACCCCAACCTCTACAACGCTTTCATGACTAATCACGGGACGATCATGATCTTTTTGTGGATCGTACCTGCAGCAATTGGGGGATTTGGCAACTATCTGGTGCCCTTGCACATCGGAGCCAGGGATATGGCTTTTCCGAAGCTAAATGCGATCGCCTTTTGGTTGAATCCAGTAGCTGGGGCGATGCTCTTGGGCAGTTTCTTCTTCGGGGGATCGCAAAGTGGTTGGACAGCCTATCCACCCTTAAGCCTGATCACCAACAACATAGGTCAGTCGATGTGGATTCTCACCATCGTCTTAGTGGGAACCTCCTCAATTTTGGGCTCGGTGAACTTTGTCGTCACCCTCCTCAAAATGCGAGTGCCGAGTATGAAATTGGATCAGGTTCCTTTGTTCTGCTGGGCGATCCTAGCGACATCGGTGTTGGCACTCCTCTCAACGCCAGTGTTGGCAGCTGGGTTGGTGCTGCTATTGTTTGACATCAACTTTGGCACCTCGTTCTTTAAGCCAGATGCGGGTGGCAACGTCATCATCTACCAGCACTTGTTCTGGTTCTATTCCCACCCGGCAGTTTATCTGATGATTCTGCCCATCTTCGGTATTATGTCTGAGGTGATCCCGGTTCACGCCCGTAAGCCGATCTTTGGCTACAAAGCGATCGCTTACTCCAGTGTGGCTATCTGCCTGGTAGGTTTGTTCGTCTGGGTACACCATATGTTTACCAGCGGCACTCCCCCCTGGATGCGGATGTTCTTCACCATTTCCACCCTCATCGTCGCTGTTCCCACCGGCATTAAGATTTTCGGCTGGGTAGCTACCCTTTGGGGGGGGAAAATCCGCTTCACCAGTGCCATGCTATTTGCGATTGGGCTGTTGTCGATGTTTGTCCTGGGTGGACTGAGTGGCGTCACTATGGGAACTGCTCCCTTCGACATTCACGTCCATGACACTTACTATGTGGTAGCCCACTTCCACTACGTCCTATTTGGCGGCTCAGTGTTTGGCATTTACTCCGGTATCTATCACTGGTTCCCCAAGATGACCGGGCGGTTCATGAATGAAACTTGGGGTCGCATTCACTTTGCCCTCACCTTCATTGGCACTAATCTCACCTTCCTGCCTATGCATGAGCTGGGTTTGCAAGGAATGCCTCGGCGGGTGGCAATGTATGACCCTCAATTTGTCACTCTCAATCAGATTTGTACCTTCGGTTCTATTCTGCTAGGTGTGTCTGTAATTCCGTTTATGCTCAACGCCATCTGGAGCTGGATGTATGGGGCTAAAGCAGGTGACAACCCTTGGCAAGCGCTAACCCTGGAATGGACAACCAGCTCACCACCACCGATAGAAAACTGGGCAGTGTTGCCAGTGGTGACTCATGGTCCCTACGAATACGGCATGAATGCTAATAGTGGTGAAGAGAACTCCGAAGTAAAGGTAACGGGCGAAACTGCTGTGTCTATGTGACACTTCATCCTTTAGCTAGATATTGTAAATTTATGCAAGGTTCAACAATTGACGCATCTGAGAATTTTCTCAATGGTTCCGTTGACAAGGCTGTGGTGCCTACTGCCCATCCTCACGAAGAGCACCCAGATTTCCGGGTTTTGGGGCTGTTGACGTTCCTCGCCTCTGAATCCCTGATGTTTGCGGGTTTTTTTGCCACCTATTTAATTTTTAAAGGTGGTACCAAGGTTTGGCCTCCAGAAGGGACGGAAGTAGAGTTATTACTGCCTGCAATTAACACGGTGATTCTGGTTTCCAGTAGCTTCGTCATTCACCTGGGCGATCATGCCATCAAAAAGAATGATGTCTCTGGGATGCGGCTTTGGTATGTAGCCACTGCCATCATGGGAGTAGTTTTCCTGTCTGGGCAGGTTTATGAGTACATGCACCTGGGATATGGTCTGACTACCAATGTGTTTTCCAACTGTTTTTACCTCATGACTGGCTTCCACGGCATCCACGTTTTGATTGGAGTGCTGCTCATTTTGGGCGTGGTGTGGCGATCGCGCAGAACCGGCCATTATGCTGCTATCAAGCATGTTGGGGTGGAAATGGCAGAAATCTACTGGCACTTCGTAGACATCATCTGGATTATCCTGTTCACGCTGCTGTACATTCTCACCATTTTTTGACAAAGAGGATGGGGGGACAAGGTG
>CAXUIG010000242.1:0-9828 GCA_964250845.1 uncultured bacterium
CCTCTAGGATACCACTTAGCTCTCGTGTATAAATTTAGGTGCGTTCGCCCTAGGTGTCCCGGTGCTTGCAAGCGACATTCCTCCGCATCAGCAACTGATAGGTGAGGAACGAGGCCTGCTGTTCAAAACCGGAGATATTGAATCGTGTGTCCGTTGCTTGGACTGGGCGATCAATCACACTGCTGAGATGTTGGCAAGAGCTAGGAATGCACAAAGGTATGTCAAGGCTAACTATAACTGGAACCACATTACTAGCGAAACATTGAAATTGTACACAACAGTATGCAACTCGTCTGACACATTCGGGACACAGGTTCCACGTTCCAACACATATGCCTTGGCTTCCGGTTCAATTAACTATGCAAACACTAAACCTCTCTATAGTTATTTACTTGAGGCGGGTCTGGTGACCGAGGAAAATATTAATCATGCTTTAGCTGAGCAACAAGTAACTGGAATGCCACTTAGGGCAATTTTAGTGCAACAAGGATTGATTAAGGAAAAAACTATCGAATATTTGATGGAAAAGGTAATCCTGCCGGAGAAGGAGTTAGCTAAAGGTAGCCTCTTTTTTAATCCAAGATTGAGGCAAAAGGTTTAGGAACACTAGCCTTTGACCGTGACTTTGTGTGAAAAGTAGTAAGGAGATAATAGTACATCTTGAATAATTTCTTGTTCATTGTCTGGCATGGTATAGATTGATGCATACTGCCAAAAGTCTTAAATGCCAAGTTGATAGAAGAGGTTATAAGTGATGGACGAAAGCATCTCTTCCCTACCATCAGTCTTTTGGCGGCATCGTTGGCCTGCCATAGCTACCTTCGTCTCCGTTATTTGCGGCGCGATCGCTTACTTGGCGATCACACCACGTATGTATCAGGCGAATGTGCGGCTCATGATTGAAAAGGAGCAATTGACCTTTTCCGACTATGGCCGTCAGCTCTCCAACCCTTCTGAGATCGGGTTTGCCAACCCAATGGCTATTCAATCAGAAATAGCCAAGTCCCAACGAGTTCTAGAGCAAGCTCTTGCTCTAGTTTCCTCCCAGGGGGTGAATGATTTACCTGATGTCGGAACATTTAAAAACAACTTGAAAGTGAGCATTGTTCCCGCCACTGACTTGCTTGACATCACCTATCGCAGTAAAAACCCGTTATTGACTGCTGGGTTGCTAAATGCACTTGCAGAGGCGATGGTTAAGCAAAATACCGAAGGTTTACGCTCGCAGGCCCGTTCAGGGCGGGGATTTCTGGAAGCTGAGTTACCCAAGGAGGTCGCTCAGCTTGCTCAGGTTGCAGCTGCCGAAAGCCAGTACAAAAAGTCGAGTGGCGTTGTCGCCCTCGGTGCTCAAACGCAAAGTTTAGTGGTAAGCCTGACAAGTTTAGAGGACCAGGAGCGTGCTCTGTCTGCCCAACTCCAAGAAGCAAAGGTGCGTGACAGTGCGCTTGAGCGAACAACGGACAGTAAAATGCTCAAGAACACATACGCAGCAGTGCGCAGTGGTCAAGATGCACAACTAATTAGCTTACGTGCTAAGTTGGCAGACCTGGAGTCGCAGGTGAGTGTCAGTCGTACGCGCTTAACAGATAACAATCCTATTCTGATCAAGCTGATTGAACAGCGGAACGCTATCCGTACCCTTTACAGTCAAAAGCTGTCTAGCTTGTTGCCTAACAATGCTGCGGGCAACCGCCCTACCAACGTAGCGTCCGATCAGGTGAGCCAAGATTTAGCTACCAAACTCGTCCTCGGCGAGATCGAGCGCTCAGCACTCGAAGCCAAGCTAGGTGTTGTGCATAGTACTAAAGCTAAAGTGCAGGCTCGCCTTGATCAACTCCCGGCTAAGGAGCAGGAACTTGCTGAACTGACACGTCAACGCGAAGGGGCTGCCTCCTCTGTTCAGTTTCTGCAACACAAACTGGACGAAGCGCGCATTGCTGAAGCCGAACTGGGAAGCAATATCAGCATTATTGAGAGGGCTGTGCCACCTACAGCAGCAAATTGGCCTAATAAGAAAGTTGTGCTCGTAATAGCTAACGTGGTAGGTATTACCCTGGCTGTCGGCGTTGTGATGCTTCTAGAAGTACTCGATGGCACACTGCGCAATGCGACTGAAGCTGAGAAACTAGTGAATCTGCCTGTGCTTGGCGTGCTGCCTATCCTACCTAATACTTCGCTAAGTCGCGAGAACTCCGAATTATTCATGGATAATTCAGGATTAGTTCAGTCCTATCGTATGCTCCTCAAGACAATGGAGTTTCGCTCTCTTGAGAGAGCATTGCGGGTAGTCGTTGTCAGTAGCACCCTCTCTGGGGAGGGTAAGTCAGTGGTTGTCTCACACCTTGCTGCAGTGGCAGCGATGTCATCTCGCCGGACGTTGATCGTCGATACTGACTTCCGTTGCCCTACGCAGCACAAAGTGTTTAACTTAGCAGCTCAACCGGGACTTTCGGATGCCCTCGACGGGCGTGTTACCTTCGCTGAAGCAGTGCAGCAAACAAGCATCAATCACCTCTGGGTGATGGCCTGTGGTGAACAAAGCGCAAATTCCTCGCAGTTGTTAGAGTCGGCCCGGATGCGTACTTTCCTAGAAGAAGCTGCTGGCGAGTATGATTTAGTCATTGTAGACACTCCGCCAGTCACAAGCAGCGTTGATGCTACCCATTTAAGTCGCGACAGCAACGGCCTGCTCCTGGTTGCACGTCCGCACTTCACTCAAAGGGATATAATGCTGCGGGCAGTTTCGGAGCTGACCGGCAACCAAGTGTCCATACTAGGAGTTGCTGTGAATGGGATCAACAATCTGACTGAGAATTACTACCGATATGCCGTCGGGCGTCTGAATCGATAGCTAAGAGCGATGTTTCCCACTGAAGGTTTTGCTATGCGTTCAAGACAAGTTCTGGCACCTCACTTCTTTTCGCTGCCTTCCTTAGGTTTAGGGTTCTGGGTTGGGGTTGGAGGTGTGGTGGTTGGTACAGCCGCAGGGTTGCTTGCAGGCGTCAATTCATCTTACCTAGTCTTAGCTATAGGCGCAGTAATAGCGGTTGTATACTTTTTTGCTGACTTTGAGCGGGCCGTACTGGGTCTGTTGATCGTGCGTACCTCTCTCGATGTTTTTAGCCATACGGAGGGTCAGGAGGTAATACCGTCTGCGTTTGCCATTGGGATCGACGCACTGACTTTGCTCTACGTAAGTGTGCTGTTACTGACAGGCCGGACTGTACGCACCGATGGTTTCTGGTGGTTCTTTGCTGGATGGATGATGCTGCAGGGCGTATGGCTGATACTCTCTGCTATAGGAGGGTTGGGACTGGCGCCTTCAGATTCGATTTTGGCGGGCAGCCAACGTGAGTGGACACGTATGTTTTCGTGGCTGATGGTCTACTTGCTGGTGATGCAGCTCAAGTACAGATTCCATCCCGAGAAGATTATTTCTTGGCTGTTCCTCTCACTGCTCCTACCATTAACAGCCGCATTGATGCAGACATTCCTGCCTCTTTCACTCGTACCTGAGCTAATTGTGGACAAAAACCTATATGATGGTCGAATCGAGGGAACTTTCGGTCACCCTAATGGCTTCGCCACCTACGTGTTGTTTTTCATCGGCCTGACCTACTGGAAGCTGAGCCAGTCACGACGACGCTGGCCCTGGGTGCTCTTGCTAGGCTTACTCGCCTTTGTTTTTGTGGGTACCAAGGCCTTGTTTAGCTTAGCGATGCTTGGCATGTTTATTGTGGCCTTAATGCTACCCAAGTTGAAACTGCCCAACGCGATTGGCGGGGTAATACTACTTGTGGTAGTCTTGAGCTTGTTTGCTAGCTCTGACTTCGGACGCACGCGCCTCGGCACTCTTGGTGACACACCGATGTTCAACCCGAACCTAGATGTATCGCGGGCGGTTCTGAAATCGCATTGGGACTACAACAGTTTCAACTGGCGGCTTGCCCAATGGACTGCTCTACTGCAGTCATGGCAGAAGTCCCCAATCCTTGGTTACGGTCTGGGAACAATCACTTACTTAAGTGAGTATCACCTTTATGCCCACGACGATTACATCCGGGCTCTGGCAGAAGAAGGGATCGTGGGTCTGATCACTTTTCTGACTTTTCTTGGCGCTCAGGTTGTGCGTCTTGTCAAGTTACTTGGGCGTGCACGCCGTGGAAGTGGTCAGCACGAGCTGTGCTTGGTTCTGTTGGCTTTTTTTATGTCCACACTTTTGGCAATGTGTAGTGAGAACCTCTGGAGTCACACCACTCTCTATTTCTACTGGTGGACTATGTTTGCGATCGCTGGTTGGAACTGGAATGAGCTGCCGCCTTCAAAGAGCCCTGTGCCCATTAGTCCTCAGCCACCAAATCCTTAGTAATCCAAATCAATAAGCAAGAAATATTTTTATGAATACCCAACTTAAACAAAATACCAAACTCAAATTAGCGTCAAGTACTCAACGGCTGCTCCGCTGTCCAGTTTGTATGTCTAACCTGGAGTTAGCAAATAGTAAATTTGAATGTAAAAATACTCAGTGTAGAACTGGTTTTCCTATCATTGATGACATCCCTGTTTTAATCAACGAATCAGCTAGTGTGTTTTCTATTAGGGACTTTCTAGAACACGAAAGTAATACTCTAAAACCAAAATCTCAACTAGAAAGATTTCTCGTGAATTTGATACCTAGTATAATTCTCAATGTGAAGGGAAAAATAAATTATAAAAAACTCACAGAACTCCTGCTGAAAAAAAGTGATACTCCTAAAGTTCTGATAATTGGTGGTAGTGTAGTGGGTCAAGGAATGGAAGCTCTATTTTCAGATTCTTCCATTGAACTTATCGAGAGCGACGTGGCTTTCGGACCTCGTATATCAGTAATATGTGACGTACACAATATCCCCTTTGACAAGAGTTCATTTGATGGGGTAATTATACAAGCTGTGCTTGAACATGTTGTAGATCCAGGCCGTTGTGTGGAAGAAATTCATCGAGTGCTAAAAGACAATGGGTTGGTTTATGCAGAAACTCCATTTATACAACAGGTGCACTTGGGAAAATATGATTTTACTCGCTTCACCCACTTAGGCCATCGCCGTTTATTCCGAAAGTTCGAAGAGATTTGTAGTGGTCCAGTGTGTGGACCCGGAATGGCATTTGCTTGGTCGTACCAATACTTTCTTTTAAGTTTTGTCAAGACACCCGCTGCGAGAGCATTCGTCAAGCTTTTTGCAAGAATAACATCCTTTTGGTTGAAGTATTTTGACTACTACCTAATTAACAAGCCTGGTACTTTTGATTCTGCATCAGGATATTACTTTATGGGAACAAAGAGTGAGCAAGTTCTTTCTGACCGAGAATTGCTAGCTTTGTACAAAGGTACACAATCGACTTCTTTCTAATTTGTCGGACAAAGTTACCTTAAATTAAGGAGGTCACTATAAGATGAGTAAGTTTATTACTTATCTATTACAAGATTGGGAAGTTAATAAAAAAGAAGGAAACTCTAAGTCTCGTTTCATAGTATTGATGTTTCGCTTGGCACAACTACTTGGACGGTTGTCCACGCGGGTTTCTTTTGTCTCTATTTTTTATCGTGTCTTCTACCCACTAGTAGTTGAGTGGATCTTAGGGATTGATTTACCCTGGGACACACAGGTCGGACCAAATCTTAAACTCCTTCATGGTCAAGCTTTGGTCGTAAATCATGAAACTATAATCGGTGCGAATTGTACTTTGAGGCATTCAACCACTATTGGGAATAAAAAACTGTCAGATGGTTCATGCAGTGGCTCACCAATAATTGGAAACAACGTAGAAATCGGTTCCAATACTGTGATTCTTGGGCCGATTACAGTTGGAGATAATGCTGTGATTGGAGCTGGTTCTGTTGTTGTGAAAGATGTTCCTGAGGGGGCTGTGGTTGTAGGGAATCCTGCAAGAGTCATTCGAATACTAAATACTGCTTCGCCCTCTGTAAACGACGAAAGAGTGGATGCTTTAGAACTGGCATCGGTATCAAGTAAATCCCATGTCGATAGTCTTTACGCGTAATCTGCTTTGTTTTCTACAATCCTATATCTGGTAATGAGCAATTTTTAGTTACTTAACTCCTCTGGAGGTCCGAAAATGCCGAAGGTTTCCGTTGTTATTCCAGCCTATAATGCTATGACTTATCTGCCAGAAACTCTGGAAAGTGTTTTGAGGCAGACTTTCACCGATTTTGAAGTGTTGATTATTGACGATGGCAGCTCGGATCAAATTGTGCAATGGGCTTCTGGACTAGTAGACCCGCGAGTGAAACTGATGAAGCAAGAAAACCAAGGTGTAGCTGTAGCACGCAACACAGGCATTGCCCATGCTCAAGGGGAGTACATAGCATTTCTGGATGCTGACGACCTCTGGGAGTCAACCAAGCTAGAAAAACAAGTCCGTTGTCTAGAGGATAATCCAGCAGTGGGCTTGGTGCATACTTGGATGAATTTAATGGACGAGAGGGGCAAATCTACAGGTAGAGTGATCACATCCACTGCCGAGGGAGACGCATGGAAGCAAATTGTTGAGGTGAATACAGTAATGTGTTCTACAGTTATCGCCCGTCGTTGTTGTTTTGAAACTGTCGGGGTATTTCCTCCTCGGGATTCATGCCCTATCGATGTCGAAGATTGGGATATGTGGATTCGGATTGCTTCTCGTTATTCCTTTGCAGTGATAAAAGAACCTTTGGTCCGCTACCGACTGCACCCAAACAACACGTCTAAAGACTGGCAATCGATTGAACAAGCTTATCGTATCGTGATCGAAAAGGCATTCAACTCTGCAGCGTCAGAGGTACTGTACTTAAAAAGCCGAAGCTACGGTCATGCGAATCTCCGTCTAGCCTGGAAATGTTTACAAAGTAGTGATAAAGACCATAAGAGGGCAATTCATTTTCGTCGGCAGGCGCTTATAAACTATCCTCAGCTACGTTACTCTCGCGAGTGCATCCGCCTAAGCCTGGCGATCGCACTGATGCGATGGTTCGGACCTAATGGCTACAGCAGAGTGCTGGCACTGACTTACGCTATGCGGCGACGCATTTCAAATCTTACAAGGTGGGATTATACCCTTTTCACTTCGAGACTTTAGAAAAGATGACTGATGATAGCTCAGAGTTGTAGTCTCAAAAAAGTAGCAGGAGTTTTTTTATGAACATGCCGAACTTAAATAAACTAACACGCTTTTTGGAGTGGTTCAGAGAACGCATTACTATAAAGTACCAGAGTATCAGGCAACCTAACATTGCTAGAATCCAAGGAATAAAGATTCGCATTGGTAATCACCTATCTGAAAACATCAGAAAAGCAATATATTTTGGAGACTATGAAGACCTAGAGTTGAAGACAGTTAAGTCTCAGCTCAACAAAGATGATGTTGTCATGGAAATTGGTGCAGGACTTGGTTTTATTTCCAGCTACTGTGCTAAAAAAATTGGCTCTGATAGAGTCTTTACCTATGAAGCTAACCCGGCATTAGAAACTCATATTTATGAGAATTATAAACTTAACGGCGTTTGTCCAACACTGGAAGTATGCTTGGTTGGAGAGCAGAGCGGAGAAATAATATTTTATGTAGAAAAGGAATTCTGGGTCTCCTCAATCACTCCATCGACTTCAGACGCCAATCCTATTAAAGTCCCTATGAAGTCTTTTAATGAAGAGGTTAAACGACTCAACCCTACTTTTTTGATAATTGATATTGAAGGTGGAGAATATGAACTTGTAAAACAAGCAAATTTCCATAACGTCAAAAATATTTCTATAGAAATCCATGAAATATTAATTGGGCGTGAAAAGTCTGAATTGGTTAAATCCAGGTTATTTGAAGCTGGATTTAAAGTTAACGAAGAGTTTTCCGGTAACAAAGTAGCCGGGTTAGAGCAGTTGTTTTTGCAGCGTTAAATGTTAATTCTTCAAAATCTAACTGCAAACAAATACTTTCTATTTTTGGCAAACACGCTATAAGTAATGTACTTACAACTATCAAATTATCAACTTTAATAATTCGGATGTATGCCCAAAGTTTCTGTTGTTATTCCAGCCTATAATGCTATGACTTATCTCCCTGAAACTGTGGAGAGTGTTCTAAAGCAAACTTTCACTGATTTTGAAGTATTGATTGTTAATGATGGCAGCTCAGATCATGTTGTGCAATGGGTTTCTCAGGTATCAGACCCGCGAGTGCGGCTGATCTCTCAGGCAAACCAGGGTTTGCCTGGAGCACGCAATACAGGCATCGCTCATGCTCAAGGAGAGTATGTGGCATTCCTGGATGCTGACGACCTGTGGGAAGCAACCAAGCTTGAAAAACAAGTCCGTTGTCTAGAGAATAAACCGGCAGTAGGTTTGGTGTATACCTGGACAGCTTTAGTTGATCAGTGGGGCAAGCCCATGGGCAGAGTACTTGCTTCCCATGCAGAGGGTGATGTATGGGAGCACATTGTTGTCGACGATATTGTTTGTAATGGAAGTACGGCCATGGTTCGCCGTTCTTGCTTTGAAACTGTTGGGCTATTTGATACAAATTTACGCTCTATTGAAGATTGGGATATGTGGATTCGCATCGCTTCTCGTTATCCCTTTGCAGGGGTCAAAGAACCCTTGGTTCGCTATCGACAGCATCTAAACAGTATGTCCAAAAAACGCAAAGTAATGATCCAGGAGCTTCGTACAGTAATCGAGAAATCATTTCAGTCTGCTCCATTAGAGTTGCTCTATTTGAGAAACCGAAGATATGGCCGCATGAACCTCTACCAAGCTTGGAACTCTATAGACGAAAAAAACTATAGTGAGGCGATGCATTTCCGTCGGCAGGCTCTTTTACACCACCCCCAACTACGCTACTCAGAAAACTATATACGCTTGAGTTTAGCGCTCGCAATGATGCGCTGGTTCGGGCCTCAAGGCTACGATGGAGTGCGCGCAATGACTCGCGCTTTCCGTCGACGCATGTTAGGTATTACAGCCTAACATTCCCCGGTTTTATTAGAAATAATTTTTATGTTTGAAGAGGTCAAATGACTCAACAGGATGTATATGATGCAATCATTGTTGGTTCTGGTCCGAATGGTAGCTGTGCCGCAAAGGAGCTGACTGAAGCTGGTATGCGCGTGATTGTGATTGAGGCGGGTGGGTGGCCTGTATATAATGACTTTCGCTTCTTTCAAAACAAGCTTTTGAAAAAGTTGGGATACCGGATAAAAATTGATCCGCGATTGCTTGAGCGCCAGCCCATTCAGTCGAAGTGCTACGCGTGGGAGTCCTATCCTCAATCTTTTGTTGACGACATCGACAACCCATACACAACCCCCGAGAACAAGCCCTTCACTTGGATTCGCAGTAGACAGGTTGGAGGTCGAATAGCGGTGAAGGGACATGGTCTTCAGTTTATGCGGTTTTCAGACTACGAATTTAAAGCTGCTAGTCGCGATGGTTACGGCGACGATTGGCCCATTGAGTATGTTGACCTCGTTCCCTACTACGAGCGCATCGAGAAGTGGATTGGCATTACAGGTACGCCAGAACATATCCCAAATATGCCGGATTCAGCGTATCTACGCGCCAGAGGCATGACCCAGGTTGAAAAATCGTTCAAGTCTGCAGTGGAACGGCAGGGAAAAGGCCGCCGAGTGATTATCAAAAGCCTGTCGCGCAGACCATCAACCCTTGCTGCCGCAATGAAGACCGGACGGTTGACACTTCGATCCAATGCAGTTGTGAGTCACGTCATTGTTGACAGAAACACTGGCAACCTGAGTTCGATGTAAAAAATTAGAAAGCTAAGCCCTCTGTAAGCTGTGAC
>CAXUIG010000243.1:0-9806 GCA_964250845.1 uncultured bacterium
CTCCCTCCCTAGACATTCCGCATGGCTAAAAGACTTATGAACAGGCAGAGGTTTAACACAAATGCCCCTTCATGACAATTCTATAGAGCAACCCAGTCTGCCTGAAGTCTATCGCAGTATTATCGTCCCCAACACCAACAAACTCTGGCGCAAAATCCTAGCATATGCAGGGCCAGGGTATTTGGTTGCTGTAGGATACATGGATCCTGGCAACTGGGCAACCGATCTCGCTGGGGGAGCAAAATTCGGCTATGCGCTACTCAGCGTAATCATGCTCTCCAACTTGATAGCGGTTTTGATGCAAGCGCTTTGTGTCCGGTTGGGAGTAGCTACAGGTCGAGATTTAGCCCAGGCTTCGAGAGAGTACTTCAGCCGTCGTTGGAGCTTGTTCCTCTGGTTTCTGTGTGAAATTGCCATTGCCGCTTGTGATTTAGCAGAAGTTCTCGGCAGTGCGATCGCCCTGCAACTTTTGTTTGGTATTCCCTTGATGTGGGGCGTGTGCATTACAGCGCTGGATGTCTTGGTGTTGCTGCTGCTTCAGCATAAAGGCTTCCGCTACTTAGAAGCCTTGGTTGTTACTCTAGTGACAACGATCGGCATCTGCTTTGCGGTAGAAATGATCTTTTCCCGCCCTGATGCCGCAGGTGTGGCGCTGGGTTATTTGCCTTCATCAGATGTTTTGCAGAACCCAGAAATGCTATATATTGCCATTGGCATTGTGGGAGCAACGGTGATGCCACACAATTTATACTTACACTCATCTATTGTCCAAACACGGGCATGGCAACCAACGTCAGAAAAAAAGTGGGAAGCGATCAAGTTTGGCACCATTGACTCAACTGTCGCTTTGACTTTCGCCTTATTTGTCAACTCAGCCATTTTAATCTTATCTGCGGCTTCTTTTCATTTCTCTGGGCATCAGGAAGTGGCAGAAATTCAAGATGCTTATAAATTACTATCACCATTATTAGGCGTTAGCGTTGCCAGCGCTCTTTTTGCTCTTGCCCTACTCGCTTCCGGGCAAAACTCAACCATAACTGCAACACTAGCAGGGCAAATTGTCATGGAGGGTTTTTTAAATTTTAGCCTTCCCCCCTGGTTACGCCGTTTAGTCACACGATTGATAGCGATCATTCCTGCCTTGATCTGCATTGCTTTCTTTGGTGAGAAAAGTACAGGAAAACTATTGGTTTTAAGTCAGGTAGTCTTAAGTTTGCAGTTACCATTTGCGGTGTTTCCGTTAGTCATGTTGACGAGCGATCGCCGCTGGATGGGTGAATTTGTCAATCCGCTTTGGTTGAAAGTCCTTGCCTGGATAGTTGCTTTCATCATCGCTGGGCTCAATGCTTGGCTACTGTGGCAGACTTTTATCGGTTGGCTGCATCCTAGTGCGTGAAGAGGGCATTTCTTAGCAGAGGAGCAGGGGAGAGGGGGGGAGCTGAGGGAGCTGAGGGAGCTGAGGGAGCTGGGGAGATGAACCAGAAGAAAAGGAACTAAGTACTGCTAGGGTAACTGGAAACAGGAGCGCTCCGAACGACTACATTTATCTCCTTCTGCCCCTGGAGCAACCTTGCGCAACCTTGCGCTCCCTCAGCTTCCTCCGCCCCTCTCCCCCTGTTTATACCTGACTCGGGTGGTAATTTTCCGGCGCATCCTGATTGTTTTGCGCCATCTTCCCATTGTTTTGATGAGTGCGTTCATTGCCGTTACGCGGCTGAATTACACCATAGCCACCGTGGTTGCGTTCGTAAACCACATTAATCTCGCCGGTTTCGGCATTACGGAACATATAAAAATCGTGTCCCACTAGCTGCAGCTGTTCCAAGGCGTCTTCAATCGTCATCGGCTCCATGGCGAAGTACTTGGTGCGTACTACCACGCTTGGCAGTTCGGGGGTGCGATCGCCAATCAGATCGAACACCATCGGAATCGCCAAATCTACATTACTCGTGGGCTGCGCTTGGGTTTTCTTGTCTTGACGCCTTTCTTTATATTTACGCAGTTGACGAGCAATTTTATCTGCAACCAGGTCTATGCTCGCGTATAAGCTCTCGCTCCTCTCCTCGGCACGAATGACAGTTCCATTAGCGTAGATGGTGACTTCAGCTGCCTGCTTGGGATTTATCCGGGGATTGCGGGCTACTGATAAATGCACATCCACTTCATTTGTCAAGTTCTGAAAGTGGTTCACCGCCTTTTCAATCTTCTGATGCACATACTCTCGAATTGCATCAGTGATTTCAATATTTTTGCCGTGGATCACAACCTTCATTTGGGTTCTCCCCCTGAACTATCAACACAATCTTTTACTTCCACACCTATCTGCTATAATTGACTAGTTTCTGCTCCTTCCCGCTTTCTTTCAGGCTCTACATTCACCCTAGCACTTTGTATTCTAGAGAACACAAACGTTTGCACTCTTTTTAAGAAAATTTACATTTATGAGGCAACGCCAGTGCTGGCTATACAACCAGGGAATGGTGCCCTACCAAAATGCCTGGGATTGGCAGCGATCGCTGTTGTCCGAGCGCCTCAAAAACCCCAGTCTAGATGATGTCTTAATCTTGCTAGAGCATCCGCCGGTGTACACTCTGGGACAAGGAGCAAGTTGGGAATTTATTAAATTTGACCTTGACCAAACTAGGTGGGACGTATACAGGGTAGAACGAGGCGGCGAGGTGACTTACCATTGCCCTGGGCAGCTGGTGGGCTACCCGATTTTGAATCTGCAATATTACCGCAAAGACTTGCACTGGTATCTGCGGCAGCTAGAAGAAGTATTAATCCGGGTGTTGGCGGTTTACGGACTCAAGGGCGATCGCGTTCCCGGTTTAACGGGTGTTTGGCTGGAAGGGCGAAAGGTAGCTGCTATCGGGATCAAAGTCAGCCGCTGGATTACGATGCACGGTTTTGCGTTAAATGTTTGTCCCGACCTTACAGGCTTTGAGCGGATCGTGCCCTGCGGAATTTATGATAAGCAGGTTGGAAGTATAGCAGAATTTATCCCAGAAATCAACCTCGACCAGGTACGCTTCCAAGTGGCAGCAGCCTTTGCTGAGGTGTTTGATGTCGAGATGAATGCCGGTTTTACTTATTGTGACTACGATATTCCCAAGGCTTCACAAACTTAGAGTCACTCCACACGCCCCGCCTTTGCTTCAGAGCTTCTGCTTCTGCCTGCTCTACCACTGCTGCACTAGGACAATCCTTGAGATAATGGCGGTATACCAGCGCTAGTCCCTCGCGAGTCAACACTTCTTGGATAAACGTGCCATCGCTCAAGCGCACCTCACTCACTTTCCGTCCATAGCGATCACTGTCGATTATATTCAAAATCACGCGCTCACCCCCTTGGGCAACTAGCTGCTTCACCCGATCCTGGGCTTTAACGCCCCACTTAAATTGATCGCGATCAACTGCTTTTTTACTATTCCTTTCCCTAGTCGAGTGCGGAATTTCAGGAGCATCCACACAAGCAAAGCGTACCTTGATATCGCCGTTTCCCTTGGCATCAGTGACCGCGATCGTGTCGCCATCACTGACTCGCTTCACCGAATATTGATTTGTTCCGACTACAGGATTACACCCCACCAGCCCAAATGCGATCGCAGCTATGCCCAGCCACAGGATTAATCGTTGAGTTATCACAGCAGTGCAACCAAATTCCCGCCCGTGCGATGTTAACAAACCAGGGAGCTATTGCGATCGCACGGGCGATACAAATCAGCCCTATTTGTGCCTGAAGGTAGAGATTGGATCAGAAACAGCCATCAACATAGGAAATCAGGGACTAGGATAAGATTTGTAACCTCCTAACGCTAAGCGCGAGTCTTTCATGAACTTCTTCACTCACCTTCTGCACTTGGTGGGGTCTGGTGGCGTTGCTTACATCTACGGCAGTCAGATCCGCGACCCCCTAACGCGCCCCAATGTCCTCGCGGGGTTCCAGCTGGCAGAATCCGGCTCGGTGCCTTTTCTAGAAGCCCTGAGTCAACGCGCAGCAGCCCAAGGCGATACTTGGCTTGCGGAGAAACTCTTGTTACATGCATCAGACGAAACCAGGCACGGTCAAATCTTTGCCCACGCCCTGAAACAGCTTAATAAACAAGTTATTGACTTCAAGAGCTTGCCTAAGACCAAAACCGATGGCAAGCCGGATGAGCGACGACGCAGCCCCTTCTTTGAAGCCTTCTTCGAGGGCTACTCACAAGAGCAGCTCAAACCGGCTGTGATCGACTGGAGAGTGTTTATGGGTAGCACCTACATTCTGGAGCTAGATGCCAGCAAAGACTTTGCCCGGATGGCGAATGTGTTACCAGAAGATGAGCCAATCAGTCGCAACCTCAAAAAGGGAATGCTGAGCATCGCCAACGATGAAACTGGTCATGCTGCTTATCTGTACGAGGCGATGATGCGTCGTATGCCTGCTGCTGATGTGCAGAAACTGGTGGATGAGTGGCGCACCCGCAAGGTAAATGCCATGTTGGCAATGGTTGGCGGTCTGCTCCAGCGCAGTGGGAAAATGCCTTCAATGGTGCAGGATGGTGTCCCGGCAGAAATGCCGGATGATAGCACCCAAGCCAGTGAATCGAAGTTGGTAGCGGCTTAGATACTGGTCTCACCTTGGAGGTGGACTTCTAGGTGAGGCAGCTACTGCTACCTTTTCGAGTGCAAGCGGAAAGCTTAAGCTAACCGTGGCGCTACCTAGCCATTTTTCTAGGTGTCGCTCGGAGCATTTATTGGTAAGATAAATTTACTGATTAGTTTGTGACTCTCTCAGGATGGTGCCTGGCGTTGCCTTGCAGCTCAGGGGCAAGCTTTGTGTTATCTAGTCGTATCTTTTTGACCGTGAGTTATTTGCTCCAGCTTGCCCCTGACCTTAGCGTAATTGGTGGCTTCAAAATTAAGCTGATACATCTAACTGTGTAACCCCAGGAGCGGGTAAAAAGTGAACCACGCTGCTAATTATTTCAATCCCTAATAGGGATGTATACCCAGGCACTATTAAATTATACAGAAAGCTGCCCTGCGAAAGTTTGTATTCAGTAGCGAGGTATGAAAAACATATCGGACTTCGTCTTCTCAAGATTCACCCCTCCTTTGGGCGATCGCCCAAAGGAGGCTTTGTGCTGCTCAGTCGTCCCCGAGTCTTTAGTTCACAGGGTACATTAAAGAGGAGTTCGAAACTGAGATCAGCCATCTGGATGATTGACAAGATGATTTTTGTTAAGGTTTAGTAACAACAATTACGCTAGTAGCCGTCGCTCTCGAGCGCTCAAAGCATCGGATTGTCAGCAATTACATTAAAACTGATACAGATGACCACTAATAAGCCGAGCCGACTGTTTTTGGTAATCCTGGCTTTATCACTGCTAGGAGCTTGCAGCCGGGCTGAGACTTCTGCCGATGCTGGTAAACCAACAGCCACAAAAGTTAAGCTCGCCACAGCGCAAACAGCCACGATCAACTCTAGTTCAGAATATATCGCTAACCTAGAGTCCCGTCACTCAGTAACTCTCCAGCCTCAAATCGAGGGTCATGTCACCAAGATCTTCGTCAAATATGGGGAACAAGTCCCAGCTCGGAAGGAGCTGATCGAAGTGGACCCAGCCCAACAACAAGCAACAGTTAATAGTAATATCGCTGCTGCCCAAGCCGCTCAATCTGACCTACAAAATGCCAAGGCTACTCTCAGTTCCCTGGAAGCGCAGCGGCTATCCAAACTTTCTGATGTGAAATACAACCAGAAGCAATACGAAAGGTACAATGCACTTTATGCTTCAGGGGCTGTAGCTCAACAGCAAAGAGACCAGTATTCCAATAGTATCGATTCAGCCCGATCCAGCCTAAGTTCAATCGACCAACAGATTCAAGCTCAGCGATCTGCTGTAGCTAAGGCGCAAAGAGCCATACAGCAAGCCCAGGCAAATACCCAGCAACAAAGAGTTCAGCTTGGGTACTACAAAATTCTGGCTCCCTTTGCGGGTATAGTAGGCGATATTCCGGTTAAGCTGGGTGATTTCGTCAATACTTCCACCAATTTGACTACCGTCACCCAGAACCAACCCCTAGAGGTGAACATATCTATCCCAATTGAAGATGCACCGAAATTGCGCCAGGGAATGCTAGTGGAGTTAATGGACGGGCAGGGGAAGGACATCGGCCCCAGTCGGGTATTCTTCATTGCTCCTAGAACCGATAGTAATACACAATCAGTACTAGTTAAATCTCTATTTGATAACTCCAAAAACCAACTGCGGGCTAACCAATATGTGCGGGCGAAAGTAATTTGGGACCAGCGCCCAGGAGTATTAATCCCCGCCACATCAATAGCTCGGATTGCGGGGCAGAATTTTGTTTATGTAGCTCAAACCCAACAAGCACAAGCGAAAGGACAAGACCAACAAGGAAAAAACCAACTAGTAGCTCGGGAAAAGCCAGTGAAGTTGGGCACTATCGAGGGGAATAACTACCAAGTTCTCCAAGGATTACAGCCCGGAGACAAAATTGTCGTCTCGGGCATTCTCAATCTGTCTGATGGTGCTCCCATCACCCCTGAATCCTAGGGCAGGCAGTAGTTTTTACTCTTAACACAACATCCAGGTTAACCTATGTTTGTTGATTTCTTTATCAAACGACCTGTATTTGCTAGTGTCTGCTCGTTTGTGATCCTGCTGGCGGGGGCAATTAGCATGCCCACCTTACCAGTCGCACAGTACCCGAATATCAGCCCCACCCAAATTCAAGTTGCTGCTACCTACAACGGGGCGGATGCTGAAACAGTGGAAAACACTGTCACGACCATCCTAGAAAGGCAGATAAATGGTGTCGAGGGCTTGAGGTACTTGCAATCGTACAGCAGTAACAATGGCACCAGTACAATCACAGCTACGTTTGACTCGTCGCGAGACAAAGATATTGCATCTGTAGATGTCCAAAACAGAATATCTGTCGTCGAACCGCAACTGCCACAAGCCGTGCAGCAAACTGGAGTCAGTGTAACTAAAGTCACCGGCCCCCCAATCTTAGGCGTAGGTCTTTTCAGCCCAAATAACGAGTACGACAATATCTTTTTAAGCAACTACGCTGACCTGTACATGGTAGATGCTCTGAAAAGAATACCTGGCGTTAGTGACATCACAATTTTTGGTGCCCGCAGATATTCCATGCGCCTGTGGTTAGACCCAAATCGGCTCACAAGTCGCAACCTCACAGCTCAGGATGTGGTAGATGCGCTCAACGAACAGAACTTACAGGTGGGTGCTGGGCAAATAGGTCAGCCGCCAACTGCCGATGGGCAAATGTATCAAATTGACCTGCGCGCTGTCGGTCGCCTCAAAGAGTCCACCGAATTTGAGGACATTGTCCTCAAGGCCAATAATGATGGTACTACTATCAAGCTGAAAGATGTGGGTCGGGCTGAACTTGGGGCAGAAAATTACAGCTCATTCCTCCGATTTAGCGGCAAAGATGCTGTGGGATTGGGGGTGCAGCAAATTCCTGGTAGCAATGCCTTGGATGTTGTCACAGCGGTTAAAGCCGAACTGGAAAAGCTCTCAAAGAAGTTTCCACCTGGAGTGACATATAAGTTTGGCTATGACCCGATGCTGTTTGTGGAAGAGTCCCGCAAGGAAGTTGTCCAGACTCTGTTAGAAGCGATCGTGCTGGTGATCATCGTGATTTTTGTGTTCTTGCAGGATTGGCGAACAACGCTGATTCCAGCAATCACAATTCCGATTTCCCTGATTGGGACCTTTGCCTTCATGAAGGTTTTTGGGTTTTCGATCAACAGCTTGAGTTTGTTTGGTCTGACTTTGGCTACCGGACTGGTGGTGGATGATGCCATTGTCGTGATCGAGAATATCGAGCGTTTGATCAAGGATGAGGGGCTGAATCCTCGGCAGGCAGCTTCTGAGGCTATGGGTGAGGTGACTGGGGCAGTGATTGCGACCTCACTAGTGCTGATGGCAGTGTTTATCCCAGTGGCGTTCTTCCCAGGGACTACAGGACAGCTGTATAAACAATTTGCCTTAACAATTGCCTTCAGTATCGCAATTTCTTGCTTTAACGCCCTTACCCTCACTCCTGCCCTCTCAGCGCTCATGCTCCGTCCGGCTAGGGAACATAAAAACAGGTTTTTTACTCCGATTAATTGGTGCATTGACAAAACGCGAAGGATTTACGAATGGTCACTAAGCCGCGTGACACGCCTCAAAGGCATCGTCCTCCTGCTGTTTATCGCTTCTTTGGGGCTGACGGGCTGGCTTTACCTGAAAGTACCAACGGCATTTCTCCCTGACGAAGACCAGGGCTATTTCATTACACTGATCCAAGGGCCAGAGGGGGCTTCGATTAACTACACAAGTAAAGTCATGAGTCAGGTGGAAAAAGAACTCCTGAAACTTCCCCAAACCCTCGCGACTTTCGCAGTAGGCGGCTATAGTTTTAATGGCAGTAATGCCAATAATGGCGTGATCTATACCACCCTCATCCCTTGGTCGAAGCGGGAGAAGGCGGGTGATGCAGCGACAGATCTGATCAATAAAGTGCGAGGGCCGTTTTCGGGGATCACAGAAGCGAGAGTAGTGCCAATTAGTCCGCCAGCGATTCAGGGTTTAGGTAGTTATGGCGGATTCCAGTATGAGCTGCAAGACCAGGGCAACAACGGCCTAGATAAACTGGTTGAAGTCAGGGATAACTTGGTAAAGCAAGCAAATCAGACACCCAACTTGAAAGCCGTATTTAGCAATTACGCCGTTAACACGCCGCAGTTTCTGATCGAAGTGGACCGAAATAAAGCCAAAGCTCTACAAGTATCTGTACAAGATATCTTCAATACCCTGCAGACTTTATTAGGCTCGCGATATGTAAACGACTTTAACCTGTTTCAGCGTAGTTATCGGGTGTACGTCCAGGCAGACGCGAAGTTTCGCTCCAACCCGTCAGATATTGGTATCCTGAACGTTCGTTCTCAAACTGGTCAGATGATTCCCCTGAGCAATCTGGTGAAGATAGTTCCAACCACTGGAGCGCAAACGATTAATCACTACAACTTGTTCCGGTCGGTTGAAGTCACTGGCTCGGCGGCAGAGGGCGCAAGCTCAGGACAGGCAATCGCAGCTATGCAAAAGCTATCATCGTCGGTTTTGCCGTCTAGTATGGGCTACGAATGGTCGGGGATCTCTTTAGAAGAGATCGACTCTGGCGGTAAAGCACCGTTTATTTTCGGCTTGGGACTTGTCTTCGTCTTCCTGGTTCTGTCGGCGCAGTACGAGAACTACGTTGACCCGATAATTATTCTGTTGAGCGTCCCCCTGGCGGTCTTGGGTGCGATGTTAGCGCAGACATTGCGTGGTTTTGCCAACGATGTCTATTGCCAGATTGGTCTAGTGATGCTGATTGGCTTGGCGAGTAAAAATGCGATTTTAATTGTCGAATTTGCCAACCAAATGCGGGAAAGAGGCATGTCAATTACTAAGGCAGCGGTGGAAGCGGCGCAAGAGCGCTTGCGACCAATTTTGATGACGGCGATCGCCTTTATCCTTGGTATCTTTCCTCTGGTGATCGCATCAGGGGCAGGGGCACTTAGCCGCCAGTCTCTAGGTACGGCTGTATTTGGTGGCATGATTGTCTCCACTTTCTTGAGTTTGTTGGTGGTGCCAGTGTTGTACATCGTGATTGAGACAGCCCGCGAACGCTTGAAGCCAGGTCATAAGTCTGATCAGACTAAAAAGCTGAAAACTAGTCCCGATGTGAAAACCCCTTCTGCACGCCTTTGATATAGAGGGGGAGAGGGGGAGAGGGGG
>CAXUIG010000244.1:0-9794 GCA_964250845.1 uncultured bacterium
AGGTAATCTTTTACATTTATCACTTTACCATTACTATGCAGGAGTACCCAGGATTCTAATTAACTCTAAATTTGGATTTTGAATTTATAGGTTTATGAAATCAGGTACCTGAGAACAAGGTTTGTAGTTACAGAAAACATAGAAAAAAGTTGCAGGTTGATCAAAAAATGGATGTCTGCCATCTATAGAGGAAAAGCTATAAAAGATGTATTCTCTCGGTTCTGTTGATAGACTTCTAAAGTTCGTGTTGTCAAGTGAAGTTGTATAAGCTGAATAAGACTGGAATATTGGTCTCGGCTTCCAATTAAGATTATTGGCTGGTACTAGTGAGATTTCCCAAGGAATAAGGTCTATTTTTTGATTTCCTACAAAACTTGTGACCTTATTAGGCAACTTTTCCAGAGCCAAATTAGTAGCAATGCTTGCAATTAGGCTAGATTTAAGGTCATTTAAGTTAAGTAGATATGAGAAGTTCCTCATCACTATCTGTGGTGAAAATGTGTGATGAATGCTAATTCCTAGTGGTTTCCAAAATATAAAAGCTACAATCAAAATATAGAAGTCAAGTAAATACGAAAGCTTTTGAACCCGAATTGACTTGATTTGGGTGATACAAAGTGTAGTAACGATTAATGTAGACCAAGCAAATGTAATAACGTGAAAAATATCTTGACGAACAAATCCGTGTTTAAAATCTAAAAACAAGACAAAAAGTAGAGCTAGTGAAAAGCCTAGCCTTCCTTTTTTTGCTATTAAAGTTAAAGGTATTGATATCAAGACTAGTTCAGATATTGCAATGGCTAAAGTGAGACGACTGCCAACACTACTCATTGCACTAGAGTAACCAGATGTGATTTCCAGTGAGCTTATTAGGTAACTTATCCAGGAAGGGAAGGAGTTAAAAACCGTTACGAAAAGGCAACAAGAGTAGACTGCGTAAAATACCCACCAGCTTGCAGTTTGATTTTTTGAGCTACTGCTCAATTCCCTTCTGTTAGTGCTTTCTTCTCCTATCTTGAGTACAGTCCTACGGCTCAGTCGTTGCTGGATTAAGCAAGTTACCATTCCGGACAAACCTGAAAAAAACAGACAAATTAGGATTTTACTAAAATTCGATAGGTAAGCACAAAGACAGAAATAATTACACAGCCTTTTAAAAAGATCCCCCGACTCCGACAGATATCCCCCTTTTGATTGCTGTGTAATTATTTATAGTCATCTACTTAGTAAGCCGGACTTAGTAGGATGAAAGATACAGATATTGCTGCTAAAAATGAATTTATTAAGGCAAATAGACTAATAGTCCTACCTGAATTTGACTTTACAGAAAAATAAAGATTAGCCAATAAGAACAAAACGAGTGAGCCAACTGTAGCGATTCCGAGAGAAAACTTCGTAAGTAAACAGAACCCGGCGAAAGCTCCCAACCCCAAAGACAACCATCTGCTCAAATTTCTAGGAAAGCTATCAATTAAAGATAGAATAATTAAAAATACAATTAGAATTTTATAATCCGTTGATCTACCCATTAAAAGGAGAAATAACAAGCTTAAGCTTAGTGCTACCTTTTGCCAACTCGTCTTTAAATTTACTGTTTTAATAAAAATAGTTATAAATAGAGCAACGTAAACTATGAGACGGAAGATTACTATCGAAAAGAAATTTTGCTCCAAGGCTGCTCCACCAATCAGGTATCCAAATGAACCATAAGTGAATATAATGTCTTTCCCAAAGATAAGTTTGTCTACTGCCGCATGGCTAATTGCATACTCCCAGGACGGATCTAAATTTGTGGATATAGCCTCTGGTATGGGTATAAAGGCGATAAAACAATAAACTGCTAGGGTTGCGCAGCATAGAAAGAGTGTAAAGGATTTAATTTTTTCGGAAGGAGTTTTTTGCATTGGACTATTTATGCTCATTCAGACTGAAAGAATAAAATTTTTATTACTTATCCATCACTTTCAATATTGTTTCAACAATTACAATAATTCTCGGTTATATACGGTAAACCCGGTAGGGTGAGAGCCTTTCACCCCCTAAATTAGCCTGTTTCCTACAATCCTCTAAATTAATGTCCCTCATACCATTGAAAACTGCTGTAACTTGGGGTAGATCTAGGTGAACTTATTGAACTACCTTTTCGTAGAAAAATAAACTCAACATATAAAACTTGAAGCAGTTCTTTCACGCAACGCTAACTATACTGCAAAAGCTACATCAGCAGCAAAGATTGTTTAGTAATTCATCAAAGTAAGCTGCTTTGTGGTAGTGTTCACCTGAACGCCTTATGCGACCGGTCGGTGCTGCAGCAATTCTCATTTTGAAACGATTTTGCGCCATTTCAGCGATCCCAAGATTCGTTAAGAATTGTAAAACCCTCTGACTGTAATGGTTTCAATGTCATGAAACCTTAAAATGAGAATTGCTGCGTTCTCAACGTTATCGTCCCAACTCTTGCTACCCTTTTAAGGCTAACGGCTGAGCAAAAGTGTCAAGGACTCTATCCCCCCTTACGGTCTCAGATCTGAACACTACCTGCTTTGTAAACAATTTATTAAAGAAATATCTCACTAAGTTGAAGTTCAAATTGATGAATCCACTCATAAATTTCAGTTAAAGTCGTTTTGGCATTTTTTCGGGGTTGCCATCCAGTAGCACTCATAACTTTGCGGGAATCTGTGATAAAGATAGGAACATCCCCGACACGAGTTTCAGGCACGGGAGAGATGGGAATTTCATGACCAGTAATCTCCTGACAAAGCTGTGTATTTTCGTAAAGTGAAAGTGTGTTGTTGGCTCCTCCACCAACATTGAAAGTCTGTCCGGCTAATTCTGATAGATGCTGAATTTGGAGGTCGATTAAGTTCAGTAAATCGCTCACGTGGAGAAAATCGCGTACTTGCTTGCCGGTACCACTATAACCAATGTATTTCAGCGAGCGTTGGAAGTAGTGGAAGGCCATCCATAAAGCAAATACGCCCTGGTCAACTTTGCCCATTTGCCAAGGTCCAGTCAGCACCCCACAGCGATTTATTAAAGTTCTCAGTCCATAAGCATCTGCATACTCAGCCACCAGGAGTTCGGAAGCCAACTTAGTAGCACCGTAGAGAGAGCGCGCTCCGGTTAAATTGATATTGGTGAAGGCACATTGGTGGCGACTTTCCGCACGTGTTGCACAAGCAATTGAACCACCAGTCGAACAATTAGGTGCATGGGTAAAAAACTCGAGCGCCGAATGTGCATGTCGATGAGACACCGTGGTCGGTCAAGGGTATTAAAGAATGGTTGTGGGGGAAGCGCGAATCCACAATTTTATTTATTCCGTGCAGCAGATACACGCTCGCGTGTCGAACTCGAACAAATCTTAGGAGCCGAGTATCGCCAAGTCCTATCAAGTGATGATTTTAGCGTCTACAACGGGTATCATGCAGCCGCGCCACAGAAATGTTTGGCACACCTACGACGACATTTTCTGCGACTGATTCAAAGACCGGGAAAAGATAACGCGACGATTGGTAATGTTTTCGTCGATTTGATTGATAATGCATTTCAAAACTACCGTAGTTTTCAAGATTCGGATGATATTGCACAGTATACGAGTTGGGCTACCGACTTTAAATCAAGGTTAAACAATGCACTCTTGACATGGATTCCAGTAGCGGGTGCGACTGCATTAAATCTGTTATCGAAGCTCAGGGATAAGTTTGACCAGTGGTGGTATTTCCAAGGGCCACCCGAGGTGCCACCGGACAATAATTTAGCCGAGCGGTCGTTGCGCTTAGCCGTGACGAAACGAAAAGTTAGTGGTGGGTCCGCGATCGCTATCTCGATTTGAGGATACTGCGAATCTTCGCGAGCGTGGTTCAAACGTGTCGTCGTCAGGGACGGTCAGTGATTGATTTCTTTGCTTGTGCGTTACGCGCACATGCCGGTCATATCAGCGCGTTCCCCTCTCTTGTCCCTTTTTCTGTGACCTGAATCCTTACGGGAAATCTTCAAAAAAAAGTCGGTTTCCCCCCAACGCAGGGGGGCAGATGTTGCAACGCCAGAGCCCTGGAGTTTATGTTAAGCGCTTTCACGCGATGCACTCGCGCGTCAGAACGGTTTTTCCCGAAACGTTGCGAGAGATCTTGATATTCGGTTAGGCACGAGATGCATGAGGGTGACTCTAAGACGAACAAGGATTTAAGCTTTCCTTGTGATTTGAGGAATAGCGGTAACTTGACTCTCGTAAAAGATTACCTCCCCAATACAACTTTGACAATCGGTATAAATCATCAAAAAATTATCAAAAAATCATAAAAAAGTCATACAAAACGAGTCAGCAGAATTTTACCAGCTCGTAGTTAAGTTTTTCTTATGTTTAGTAAAAAAAATCTAAATATCAAACTCTTGTTATTTCCTGATTTTTTCAATAATTTAGTTAATAGGAACAAAAAAATTTGAGTTACGAGACGCTGATGACAACAAGTCATAACTTGAAAAAACCTACGTTGTACCTGATTCAGGTTTGAGTTATAACACCCTCTGGCTTTTTTTGTAAAGCTCTGATTTTTTCAGAAACTCTAGAAAATAATCTGGCAGTTTCCTGATTTTTTAAAATCATTTAACCGCCTGTGTACCGACTGATTAGAGCAATTAATACATAATTAGGAGTTCCTCATGTTTGCGACTGTTGCTGACAAATTACATCCCAACTTTTCATCCCAGAATCTTAAGATTGACGCCAAGGTAGGCAGACCGATTGCCCTATCAGGCTTGAAAAAGAAGCCGAGCAGTCAACATAGATCCGCTATGACACCCACAGCTTACTCAACACACAGCTCGGCTCCTTTTTTGGCACCAATTGTAACCCAGGGAGACTCTGAAAACGTTTTGGCGGCAGAGGACACATGGGATACTTACCTCAGCACGCTACGTCAAGCTACTGTTGAGGCGATCAGAGCTAAAAAAAGTGCCCAAAGAGACTACTTAAGTGTCCTAGTGGAAGCGGATGCATGGTCAAAACGGTTAGAAATTGCCTTGAACAATGAGTGTGAGGACAATATCCGTAAAGCAATATGGCGTAGAAATGCTTTAAGAGACTCGGAGCATAAGTTACAAGCTTTAGTAGAGAAGCATAGTGTCCAAGTCAGCACTCTTAAAAGCCAACTGGCTTTTTGGGAAAATCAACTCACAACATATATTGATTCCCCTGCTCTTACTGACAACATCACTCAAGGTCAGTTCGACAAACGGCAGGATAGTTGCAAACGGAGCCACGCTCAAAAGTGGGCTTGGGTCGGATAGTGCCTTGTCAATCAATCTCGAATTGTCGATCCGCAAGCAGTACCCGAAGTGGGAGAGGAGTGAGTTGATCGCACCAGCGATCCGCTACTTCATAGAGGCGTAAGAGTAGCGAAGGTTTAAGTGGCATCCTAATCTGTGCAGACATCATCTTACTAAATGTGCGGTGGTACTGTCGGTATGCGCTGTCCTACTGAGACTTAGAGGAAATGATGCTCCGAACGGGGTGTGAAAGTGGGTCACTCCACAATTAACCGCGCTCGTGTTGAAATACGCCCTGGACTTAGACAAACGAATTCGTCCTCCATGAGTTCCTGAAATGGGATGCGCCGGTGCGTTCCTACCTTTGTCTAAGGGATGACGTCCTTGTCGAGGAGTTCGTCGATGAGAAACTTCCGCGATACATTGAGCATATCCGCCGCTGGCTGAGTAGTCAGCTCAGCATGAATCGGAATCAAGGTAACGGCGTTCCCTGCGGTCATGTGGGTCAACACATCGATCAGGAGCCGAACCGATGCCTTAATTAAGCTCTCCTCTCCCTCCGTTCCCGTAGTAGCTTTGGAAGGAACGCAACCCCCTCTGGCGCACGGCACTCAATTAGCGCAGTGCATAGACATCAAAATCTGCTGTAAACGCCGCAAAGTTGATTTCACCGATGCTGATACATTGCACCCGATTCAGCCAGAGATAGGTGGGATGTGCCGTTTGTAGGCGAGGCGCATTACGGATTTGAGCAGTTGGTGGCAGTTGTCCTTGCAAGAATTTCTGATAGCCATCTTCGCCCAGATCCAAAACACCAGTGTAAGTTAAGTAAATCAGCGCTCCATCCTGGGTTTCAATCGTCCCTCGCACATCGGTAATGCCCACGCCATCGGGTCGGATCGTCACCCAGTCACCCCCAACTGAACGCAGAATTCCTTGCACCTTCTCACCCGTCACGGTGCCGCTGTTTGTATAAACATTAGCGCGAATCCCTTCGGGCACAGGACCAATAACTTCAGTCGGGTTGAGTTGAAGATGGTAGGAAAAAATCGGCTCCACCGAGTAGTTCAACATAGCAATCACCTCAAGTTGTCGCCTAAAACGTGAGCACGATTTTGCCAGAGCTACTGGCGGTTCTAACCGTCTCGTGGGCAAGGGGCGCATCGACTAGCGCCAACTCCTGCGCCACCTGCGGACGCAGCGCTCCGTGCTCTAGTCCGGTGTAAATTGCCGCGTGAATTTCTGCTAATTCTTGGGGAGATGCCAGTTCAATGTATAGCCCAATAATGCTGGCACCTTTCCATAAAATCAGAGTTGGGTCGAAGGTGACAGAGCCGTCCGTGCCACCAATCAAAATAATTCGACCAAAGGGGGCAACTAGCGTCACATCGTCCGCCAGTTTCTTGGTCGCGTTCATTTCCAAAATCACATCAAAGCCTTTGCCATCAGTGAACGCAAGCGCTTTTTGTAAATAATCCGGTTCGTGGTGATTGACCGCCAAGTGTGCGCCCTCTTTCTCCACCATTTCGAGTCCTTGGGTGCTTCCAGCACTGCCCACCACCTTCATGCCCGAGAATCGCGCAATTTGTACCGCTGCACTTCCCACTGCTCCACTCGCACCGTGGACAAAGACCATTGCCCCTGCCGTTGCCTTGGCTAAGTTGAACAAGGCATAGTGCGCCGTAGGGTAAGAGTTGGCGATCGCAGTTCCCTGGGCAAAAGAAATGTGGTCAGGCAAGGGATAGACTGCTGCCGCATCTTGTAGTATGAGTTCTGCATAAGCACCCAGAAAGGTATTGGTGTAGACGCGATCGCCCAGTTGAAACTTCGTCACACCTTCACCGACTGCGGCTAAAGTCCCCGCTGCCTCAAAGCCTGGAATGTAGGGCAATGGTGGCTTTGGTGCTCCGTGACTCTGTTCACGCACATAGGTATCCAGCGGACTCACTCCAGCGGCATGGGCACGAATCACCACCTGTCCCGCTGCGGGTGTCGGATCGGGAAGTTCGGCAACGGTAAGTACATCTGGGGTGCCAAATTGATGAACTTGAATTGCTTTCATCGTTGTCTACCTCAACTGGTTGGTTTCTTCCAGTAAGGTAGAGCAGTTACGAAGAGCAATTCTGCTACGTTCTTGCGGGGGTTTGTACGTTCTTGCGATGATCTAAAACGGCGCGAGGGGTGACCCCGACGATGCGCTTAAAGTGTCGAGTCAGGTGGCTATGATTGGCAAATCCCACTTCAACCGCAATATCCGCAATCCCCAACTTGCCTTGTAGCAGGAGTTCCTTGGCTCGCTCAACGCGGCAACGAATCACGAACTGGTGCGGTGCCAGACCCGTCGATTGCTTAAACAACCGCGCAAAATGAAACGGACTCATCTGCACGACTGCCGCAAGATTACTCAAACTTAACTCCTGTTCCAAATGATCATTAATGTAATCGGTCGCCTGATGCAATTTGTGCTTAGGCATTCCGCCTGTCGGCAGTTGAATTCTTGGTTGGCGGGTGCTATAGTTTCGCAGTAAGTGGAGGGCAAGAGTTTGGGCGATCGCATCGGCATAGAGTTTTCCACTCATCTGTTGCGATTCCAGTTCAACTTTTAGTGCCAGCGCCATCCCTTGAATTAGCGGATCTTGCATCGCTAAAATTGGCATCAGTTGGGCTGTTTCTAAATCCATTCCATCTGCTGCAAGATTTAGCAAAACCGGATCAATCCCCAGCAGCAAAAACTCTGCATCTCGATCCCAACGGAGACGGTAATCCACATCAGCCGGATAAATCGCCACATTGCCATTGAAAAACTGCTCTCGCTGCAACCGTCCATCAATGATCCGTTCAATCTTGGCACTGGAACCAATATTGATACTGAGAATGGTTTGAGCGAGTCGATTGGTTGGCATCTCCCAGGCAGGCTGCCGATTATGGACGAAGAAAATTCCATCCCAATCAGTACCGTCGCTAGTGCATACTGGCGGCTGTGGGAAAATTTGCAGCAGTGTATCGGCTTTTGTCAGATCAACAGTGGATGCCTGGGGTTTTCGCATGGCTTGAGAGAATGACTCGCTTTACCCTTCAACCGCGAGAAGGCCCTCAAACAGAGCGACGAGCCTTAGGTATTGATACGGCGGAGCCGATATCAATAACATATCAATAACGTAGGATGGTGTAAACACCCGAGCGGAATTGTTTAAGCTTAATCATTTGTCATGGTCGACGCTGGTACTTTTTTCCTTTTATCAGCATCGACCAATTGGTGGTCAGATGAACTACCCCGAGAAAGCTGCGCGAGGACGGGGTTTCTGAATTCCCGTCAGCAGAGTGATGTTTCTGACGCTTCATTTAGCTAAGTTGCTACAACAATCTGCAGTTCTTTCGTTCCTTAGTTGAGGTAGTAGAGCTTATCTATCGACATCTAAGGACGCTCGTTCCAAACGCCCCAGAAATACAATGTATCGATTGACTCCTAGTTTTTCCACATAACCATGCCATTACAGCTATATATGTGTTACACGGTGATGAACCGAAGTCCACCTACTAGAAGCGAGAATCTGTGGATAAGGCATTTGCTTCCCAGTGCGAACACTGTGTATCCATCGCCACGTAACTATCTTATCAAGTTGTTGCTAAAGATCTACAGCTTTTAGTCAGTAGTTTAGTCAGTATATAAGTCATGTCAAAAAGACATTTATCACCCAGTAGATCTGGTTCGCTGCTAACCCCTCCCTGCCGTATAGGCGAGGAAGGGGAATGTGCAGCGATTGAGGTGTTCAACATGGCTGACCGCTTTTTCTGTTCAGGAACATTTCCTGCCGGAAACCTTGTAATATTTTTAACCTCGAAGATACGGGGGTTAGTCTCCGAGCGCTCGCCTTTAGTCTAAACTCCAGTCCTCAAAATGGAAAATTTAGTTCGCAAATTTTGAATTTTGGTAGCATAAAGTACTTTTTTGTGTTTGGTATGGTTATAAAATGTGGTTAAATCAGGAATGTTTTTTCATAATACTTTTAGTATAAAGTCCCTAATAAATCTAAATATTTGCTACTATTAGTCTGAATTAGCCAGCGTTATAGGCGCTGGGGGCTGTTTGAGAAAATACCAAGAGTGTACTTTAGCAGCCCCGGTAAATAGGATAAGTGTGTCTTAAGTTAAATTATAGGGAGCAGGGGTCTAAATCCAATCTCCATAAAGATAAAATAAGCATTTTCATCGCTCTTGATTTGATTATTTGATGTTTCACCTTGTCCCACATTTAGACTGGATGTGCTAGCGGGAGCATTTTACATTATGCATAACCCGGATTTCTCACAAAGAGATAAAAAAATGGGTTGAACAAACAGACAAGGAGACAAGGGGAGTAATCAGATAGGGATTCAGACCCTACTTGATTACAAGCGAGTGACGTACTCCTGTCGCCGCTGCTTTTCAGACGGCGCAGGCTTCTCCTGAGAATTCTCTCTTTCAAGACTCGTATCCGTTCAGAGGGGGTCAGGAAGCCAGTATTATTTGGTGTTGAGAATTCC
>CAXUIG010000245.1:0-9766 GCA_964250845.1 uncultured bacterium
GAGCTGGGGGAGCTACTTAAAGCTGGGGGAAAAAAAGTTAATTACTTTTCCTACTTAGGTCGCAAGCCCCCGTCTTTAAACATGGGGTTTGCTCCCCCTCTCCCCCTCCTCTTCTAAGCAGCGTGTTGCCGATACCAATCGATGGTATTGCGTAGCCCTTGCTTAAAGTCAACTTGCGCTACAAAGCCAAAAAAGTCCTTCGCCCGTTGAGTATCCAAACAACGGCGCGGCTGCCCGTTGGGCTGGTCGGTGTCCCAGACAATTTCGCCCTCAAAATTCATCAGTTCACAAATAAGCGTCACTAGTGAGCGGATGGATATTTCATACCCCGTTCCCAAGTTGACCGGTTCAGGGTCGTTGTAGAACTGAGTACCCATGACAATACCCCGCCCCGCGTCTTGTGAGTAGAGAAACTCACGGGTGGGAGTGCCATTCCCCCAAACGCGAAGCTCCTTTTCTCGCTTGAGTTGGGCGGAGTGTACTTTTTGGATTAACGCCGGAATGACGTGGGAGCTTCTAGGGTCAAAGTTATCTTCTGGGCCGTATAAATTCACTGGCAGCAGGTAGATGCCATTGAAGCCGTACTGCTGCCGGTAAGCTTGTAGTTGAACCAATAGGGCTTTCTTGGCAATTCCATAAGGAGCATTTGTCTCCTCCGGGTAGCCATTCCACAGGTCATCTTCCTTAAATGGCACTGGGGTGAATTTGGGATAGGCGCAGATGGTGCCAACACAGACAAATTTTTTCACCCCAGCCAGATATGCGGCGTGAATCAGCTGAGTGCCCATCATCAAGTTGTCGTAGAACAGTTCAGCTGGCTTTTCCCGATTCAGACCAATACCGCCGACATGGGCAGCTAGGTGAATCACAATTTCCTGCTGATCGACGGCGCGCTGGCAGTTTTCAAACGAACGCAAATCACACTGCCGCGATCGCGCGAGTGTGATTTTCTGCTGGTCGGCCCCAGCCTTACACAGTTGGTCGATCACCTGATGACCGAGAAACCCAGCCCCACCGGTGACAAGAATCCGTTTGTCTTTTAGAGCTATGGCTGTCATGTTTTCTTCCTTGCTGGTGTTGGTCAGAAGTGGAGGGTGCCCAGTTCTTGACGAACCGTGGCATTATCTTTAATCACTTGTGCCACTTTGCCATTTGGCGAAGTTTGGCCCAGCGCTTGCAGGTCTGCTTCTACCATCAAGGCTACCAGCTCCTTAAACGTAACCGAAGGTTTCCAGCCCAATTTCTGCTGCGCCTTGGTGGGGTCGCCGAGCAACAATTCCACCTCAGCTGGCCTGAGATAGCGATCGTCAAACTCCACATAGTCCTGCCAATTACAATTGACATAACCAAAAGCAATTTCTAGGAACTCTCGCACCGACTGGGTTTGGCCTGTGGCAATCACGTAATCATCAGGTTGTGGTTGTTGCAGCATCAGCCACATTGCCAACACATAGTCCTTGGCATATCCCCAGTCCCGCTTGGCATCAAGATTGCCCATGAACAGCTTTTTCTGTTTACCAGCAACAATGCGGGCGATCGCTCGTGTAATCTTGCGCGTCACAAACGTCTCTCCCCTACGTGGACTTTCGTGATTAAAAAGTATCCCATTACACGCAAACAACCCATAAGATTCCCGATAATTAACTGTCTGCCAGTGGGCGTACACCTTAGCGCAAGCATAGGGACTGCGGGGATAAAACGGCGTTGTTTCCTTTTGTGGCACCTCCTGCACTAGACCAAACATTTCCGAAGAACCTGCTTGGTAGAACCGCACCTGAATTCCAGTGCGCTGCTGGTAGTCCCGAATCGCTTCCAACAGACGTAGCGTTCCCATCCCTACCGAATCCACAGTGTATTCCGGCGAGTCAAAGCTAACCCGCACATGGGATTGAGCGCCCAGGTTATAAATTTCCGTTGGCTTGGTTTCTTCTAAAATCCGCCGCAGCGTCGTACCGTCCGTCAAGTCGCCGTAGTGCAAAAACAACCGCGCTCCCTCTTTATGAGGGTCTTCGTACATATGATCGATCCGGTCTGTGTTAAACGTCGAGGTTCGTCGGATAATGCCATGAACCTCATAGCCTTGCTCCAGCAACAACTCACTCAGGTAGGAACCGTCTTGACCCGTAATGCCGGTAATCAGCGCTCGCTTTTGTTGCGTCATGATCAATATTCCTTATGAACCGCCAAGTATAACTGCTACAATTTAGCAGCTGAAAAGGCCAATTAGCAAAAGTGGTAAACACAATAAGTTTTTGAACTGAGCCCGTTGAAACTGCCGTCCGCCGTTTCAAAATTTCGCCGCCATACTTGGCGGTTGTCAATTTTAGCCTGCTGATTGTTCTTCAGTAAGCACCATTTTTTTTAGGCACAATCACAACTCCAATTGTTTTCACAATCACCCATAAATCCAGCCAGAAATTGTGGAAATTGGCATAGTAAAGGTCTATTTGGACTCGGCGAGGGTAAGGAATGTCATTGCGCCCGGACACTTGCCACAACCCGGTAATTCCAGGCCGGATCGTCAGGATTTTCTCAATATGACAACCGTACTTCGGCAGTTCCTCTGCTACCAGAGGCCGGGGCCCGACAACACTCATGTCCCCTTTCAAAACATTCCAGAACTGAGGAAATTCGTCGAGGCTGGTAAGTCGCAAAAATCTCCCAATCCTAGTAATTCGGGGGTCTTGTTTGAGCTTGAAATTATCCTCAAATTCTTGCCGCAGCTGAGACGATGTTTCCATCATTTCCATTAAGATTTCGTCGGCATTACTCACCATGGTTCGAAATTTAATACAAACAAAGGGTTTGTAGTTTTTGCCGACGCGCTTCTGGACATAGAAAATCGGGCCTGAGGAACTCAAAGCAATCAGCAAGGCTAAAAGCAGGTAGACCGGGGAAAACAAAATCAGAATCAATAGCGAAAATATAACGTCGAACAGTCGCTTGGCTAACTCTCCGTTTAGACGATGAAGGGAAAAACCTCTGGGTTTAACTCTGGGCCGAAGTGGCTCTTGACCACGTCTGACGAAAGGCCGTAATCGCTTGCCGGAGAGGAGTGAGCTCTGGGCAGTCATCGTACTCCTTAACAATCCACACCACACCTAGTCCCAATCTTAAAGCCAGACGACCCGTTTCTGGGCGCGAATTTGTGACTAGGGGTCGCAGCAACAAACTAAGAATCAATAGCGATTCGGAAGCGACTGGAATTCTTGGCACGATCTATCTAAAAAAGCAAGGTAGCGCTCGGCAAAAATTTTAGGGGCAAATTGGGCGGCTTGCAATCGCGCACACTCAGGATTCAGTGCCCCCTGATACAGTTCGAACTTTTCTATAGCATCCACCAAGGCCGCTTCTGTTTGCGTGTCAAAAAATAGACCTGTTCCCGTGTCCGGGTGTTGGCGAATATCCCGCACTGTTTCCAAAGCTCCCCCAGCACCGTAGGCAATCACCGGAGTGCCGCAGGCTTGGGCTTCGACTGGGGCAATGCCACAATCCTCATAGGCAGCATAAACAAATGCTTTTGCCTGAGCCATATATTTCTCCACCACATCATCGGGTTGCCACCCTAGCACCTGCACATTCGGTTGTGCCAGTTGGCGGAGCGCTTGCAGCTCTGGTCCGGTGCCAATCACCACCAAGGGCCGCTTGAGCTGATTGAAAGCCCGGACAATCAAACAGACTTGCTTATGATTCACCAAGCGGGAAACAGTGACGTAAAAGTCTTGTTTTGAGGTCAGAAAAGGAAATCGCTCGATATTAACTGGTGGGTAAATCACTGTTGCTGGGCGGCGGTAGCAGCGCCAGATGCGACGAGCTGTGTTTTGGGAGTTGGCAATGAAGTAATCAACCCGATTCGCACTCAGTACATCCCATTGGCGCAGCCGGTGGAGCAGGTACCGCGTCAAAATGCCTTGGGGACCGCGACCGAGGCGGCTATGGCGGAGGTAATCAAACGTCAAGTCCCAGGCAAAGCGCATGGGGCTATGGCAGTAGCAGATGTGCAACTGCTTAGAGCCAGTCAGGACTCCTTTGGCGACGATGTGGGAAGAGGAGAGAATCACATCATATGCCTGCAAATCCAACTGTTCTATCGCCAGCGGCAACAAAGGCAGGTATTTCTGCACGCCGTTGCGGGCATTCGGGAAGTGCTGGAGAAACGTCGTGCCAATCTGCCGCTTAAACAGATAGCTCTGGGGATTGGTCGATTCAAAGTCGATCAGGGCATATAGATCGGCATCAACGTGATTTAAAATTTCCCGTACCACGAGTTCTGAACCGCCCGTGGCCTTAGGCGTTAACCACTCATGGACAAGCGCATATTTCAATGACACAGCTCACTTGAGTTGAAGGTGGAGGGATCAAAACCTAAGAACCTAACTTACCGCAGATAGGGAGCGGTTTTTGCCTCGATGTTGTCCACTTTAAATCGGTTCCAGATGGATAATATAACTTGATCACCTCAAATTGGCATTTAGCCTGATAAAGAATAGGGGGGTTGAGAAATTATGCGCATTCTAATCATGGGTGGCACCCGGTTCATTGGTGTCTACCTGACCCAGCTGCTGGTGGAACAAGGACATGAGGTAGTACTGTTTAATCGTGGTAATCGACCGGCTCCTGGGTCGGGAGTGCTACAAATTAAGGGCGATCGCACCGAATCAGCTGCTCTGAAGGAAAAGTTATCAACAGAACATTTTGATGCCATCTTTGACAACAATGGTCGAGAACTAAGTGACACCCAACCCTTAGCGGAAATTTTTCAAGACCGTGTACAGCATTTTGTCTATATGAGTTCAGCTGGGGTGTATCTGTCTTCAGACCAGCTGCCCCATGTGGAGGGCGACCCGGTTGATCCAAAAAGTCGCCACCGGGGTAAGCATGAAACGGAGGCTTACCTGACAACTCAAGATTTGCCTTGGACGGCGATTCGCCCTACTTATATCTATGGCCCACAAAACTATAACGAGCTGGAATCCTGGTTTTTTGACCGGATTGTGCGCGATCGCCCTATCCCGATTCCTGGCAATGGGTTGCATATCACTCAGATGGGTCATGTTAAAGATTTAGCTAGGGCGATGTGTCAGGTTTTGGGGAACGCTCAAGCGAGTGGGCAGATTTACAATGTGTCGGGCGATCGCTATGTGACTTTCGATGGGCTAGCCCGTGCTTGTGCCGAAGCCGCTGGCAAGTCAGCTGATGCTGTGCAAATTGTCCATTACGACCCGAAAAAGTTTGATTTCGGCAAGCGCAAAGCCTTTCCCTTCAGAGTTCAGCACTTCTTTGCTTCAATCAATAAAGCCATTACAGAACTAGGCTGGCACCCAGAATATGACCTGCTCTCTGGCCTCAAAAACTCGTTTGGCGATGATTACCTCGCCTCTGGTCGAGAATCAGCACAGGTGGATTTCTCAGTGGATGACGAGATTCTGGCTGGCCACAGGTAGATAGCACCCGAAATCCATGTGAGGATGACACAAATCCAGAAGGCGACGAGGGAGGGGATTGTCCAGACTGCTGGTAGGGGAGCGATCAGAAGTGCGATCGCCGCAATTTGACAAATGGTTTTAAGCTTGCCCCAGAGATTGGCTCCCACAACTGTTTTGCCGGTCAGACTGGGTGTGACGCGCCACCCTGCTACGGTCAACTCCCGCGCCAAAATCAAAAACACCCCCCAAGCTGGCACCTGTCCCAGCTCAATCAACGCCACCAGGGGAGCCAGTACCAACAACTTATCTACCAGGGGGTCAAGAAACTTGCCCAGTTCGGTAACTTGATTGAGTTTCCGAGCTAGGTAGCCATCCAGCCAATCGGTCATGGCAGCAATGAGAAAGACTGCCAAACTGAGCCAGCGAGTTTGATTGGTTGGGTTGTGCAAGCAATATAGCAGCACCGGCAACCCCAGTAGCCGGGACAACGTAACCCAGTTAGGCAGCGTCATAAAAATAAAATTCGGGGCAACTTCAACTTTCTTCCGCAAGGAGTCCCGCGCTATAACAAAAGCTACCTTTCGCAATTTGTTTAGTCGGATTGCCCCTAAGTTACCATTTTAGTATTCCCGACCTGCAAGCCCTTTTAAAAGTAAATCTAGAAAAGTTGGCCGCCAGCCTGCATGAGTGATTCTCCCGTAGACGGTTCAGAAGAACGCCCCTACCCTGACACTGAAGCCGAGGTTAATGAACGCTCAGATGAGCGAGACAATTTTTCCCCGCCAATTGTAAAGGCTGTTGCTCCTTTAAAAATGGTGGAAACGGCATTTTTAGCCAGTACCGCCAGCTTGATTTGGTTGATTGATGTCTACTTTCCTTTGGGACCGGTGTTGCGGATCTTTTTTCCGGTGCCGATCGCACTGGTTTACCTGCGTTGGGGCAACCGAGCTGCCTGGATGGCGACATTGGTTTCTGGTTTGCTGCTTTCGGTGCTGATGGGACCTACTCGCAGCATTCTGTTTGTCATTCCTTATGGTTTCATGGGAGTGCTACTGGGAGCGGCGTGGCACCGCCGTTCTCCCTGGGTTGTCTCCATCGGCTTGGGTACGCTGTTGGGCGTTTTGGGATTCTTTTTTCGATTTTGGGTGCTTTCGGTTTTGTCAGGTGAAGACCTCTGGGTTTATACGATTACCCAGGTGATGGAGTTTTTGCAGTGGTTATTTGTCAAGCTGGAATTGCTAGCGATGCCTAGTGTTTTGCTGATTCAGGTGCTGGCGATCGCCAGTGTCTTCGCCAGCAATATCATTTACTTGTTTACGGTACACCTGGCAGCCTGGTTGCTGCTAGACCGCTTGGGGAACCCGATTCCCCGCCCCCCCAACTGGGTACAAGTCCTAATGGATTATGAAGGTTGATAATGATTCGTGTTTATACTCAGCTGGAACAGGGGCAGCAATGGTTGCGGCGGTATCAGGGCTGTTCACCTGTGTTCGCCTGTATTTTGGGATTTACAGAAACTGGTTTGATTCCCGGTATTTCAGCTGCTGGTGCTACCCCACAGGCTCGTCAATACACTGCGATCGCAGATGCCGAGTTTTTGTCCCACGGTCCCCAACCCCACCCCCGATATCCTTTGCCACCACTCGAGGCTGGGGCATCCCCAGTGATGATTTCTCGCGCTGTTGTCGAGGCGCTGGACATTCCGGTACATCTGTTCAATGCTGGATTGCCCCAGCCTCCTGCGGTGAGCGCGATTGATTTGGGCGGCACGACTGCCAGTTGTTTGAGTCAAGGCTGCGCTCTGGAATTGGCAGTGGTGAAACACCTGCTGGAGCAAGGGTTGATTTGGGGTACACATCTAGCTGCAAGCATGACCCAGGGGTATCTAATTTTAGGCGAGTGCGTCGTGGGAGGAACCACCACGGCGCTCGCGGTTTTAACTGGGTTGGGGATTGCAGCAGGTGGAAAAGTCAATAGTAGCCACCCAGTTTGCAATCACGCTCAGAAGTGGGGGGTGGTACAAGCTGGTTTACAACGCTCTGGTCTGTGGGAACATTTGCCGGTGAGAGAGCCACTCCAACTGGTGGCAGCAGTGGGCGATCCAATGCAAGTCGCGGCAGCGGGCATGGCGATCGCAGCCAGCCGAACTTGTGGTGTCATGCTTGCCGGTGGTACTCAAATGCTGGCAGTCTATGCTTTGATCCGAGCGATCGCCAGATTTTATGCCTTGCCTTGGCAACCCGAACAAGTCGTGGTGGGAACAACTCGCTGGGTAGCAGAAGACCCCACCGCTCATACTGTTGAGTTAGCCCAGCTACTTGCGCCAGTTCCCTTCCTTGCCACCCAGTTAAGTTTTTCCACCTCTAGATTTGCCCAACTCCGGGCCTATGAGCAGGGCTATGTTAAGGAAGGTATGGGAGCTGGGGGTGCTTGCGTCGCCGCCCATCTAAACCAGGGTTGGAACCAAACCCAACTTCTCCAAGCGATTGAAGGTTTGGTGGAGCGCTACAAAGCGCATTCCCAGAGGGATTAGCTGCAGGAAAGAGACTGACACCTAAGTGCTAATTGAAGAGTGAATTCTTTCTTTGTGCAAGTAACTGTTCTTCCAGGGCAGCAATGCGATTGTAGGCTGCGGTCAATTGCGCCGTCAGCCGTTGGATTTGAACCTCTGGTGTCAACTCCTTCTCTCCACTTTGACGATACTTGTCCAGACTTGTGCCATCTGCCAGGACATCCTTGTGTTCCATTGCCGGTTTTGGACTGCTATAGCCTTGAGTCGGATAGCGCCCAGCAGCTTCTGGGTCCAGAGAGCCGTTCGTTCCCTGTGTGGGAGCTAAGCGGCACTCCGATAAAGCGTCAGCTACTTTACCACTGAGCTGATCAATAACCGCGTACAGCCCATCCACTTTATGGCTCAAAGTGATGACTTGCTTTTGTAGTGGCTCCATTGGATACCCTCATCGCCCTCTGTGATTTCTTCTTTATGCTAAGCAACAATCGGGCGAAGTTTGGCCTACTTATGAATCATTTAACTTTTGATTATTTTGCCCTTAAAGGGAGACGTTTATTTGTGACATCCTCCCCACCCTGCCAGAGTACTGGCGAGGATGGGGCTTCTAAACCTCACGATTTAGCAATTCTTGTTTTTCCCTTGCGGGGTTTCGCCTCTTGCCTAGACGAAGTTTCCTTCGCCCCCGGTAGACCGACTGCACAGACACTTTGCGTTCCCCCAAGCCCTGGGGTACTAATGAGGGTTATTCCTCGATTGCGAATAACTTGACCACTAGCGACATCTCTATCGGTGGTGTAGCTACATTCAGGACAAAAATGAACCCTAACACTCAAGTCTTTTCTTACTTCGGCACCACATTCAGGACACTCTTGAGAAGTTCCCCTTGCGTCCACAACAGCAAAAAACTTCCCACGTTTCCAACACACATACTTGGTGATGGATCGGAATTGCCCAAACGCCGCGTCGAGCATATGTTTTCCAAACATACCTTTAGCACTAATGCGATAGTCCAAATCTTCCATGAAGATCATATCGGCTACATCACAAAGGGCATGAGCAAGCTTTAAGTGGAAGTCTTTCCGAGTGTTATCAATTTTGTGGTGAAGCCTCGCCACCTTGATACGTTGTTTATCGTAATTTTTAGACCGCTTCTGTTTTCTACTTAATCTACGTTGCAGCAATTTCAGCTCGCTTTGTATTTGGGTAAAAAACTTAGGCGGTCTTACGAGCACACCGTCACTGGTTGCCAAAAACTTTTCTAAACCTACATCGACTCCGATGGGATGACCATACGGCATCGGGTCGGGAACGCTGACATCGCACTGAATGTTGATACAACCATACCATTTATCAGCCTTTTTGATAACGCGAACTTGTTTAACTACAAAACCCTCTGGAATTGGGCGATGCAGGTTAATTTTCACAAGTCCAAGCTTGGGCAGTTTGATATGGATTCCAGTTATAGGGGTTTCCTTGAACTGGGGAAAAACAAAAGATTTGAACTGCCCAAACTTTTTGAACCGTGGAAATCCGAATCCGCGCTTTTGGAAAGCTTCCCAAGTTTCATGCAGCCTGCGAACAGTAGGCAAGCAGCGCCTGAGAAGGCACTTCAGCCAATTGAGGATAGTTCCTCTTGGCTTTGGGCAAAGCATCTTGCTGTGCTTGATAACTTGGAAAAGGTGCATCAGCCGGAATAATGTATTCCTGAACCAACGAACACCTATCTACCAAACTTTTTCTAGATGCCAGCCAATCTTTCAACTCACGCAACGAATAATTGTCGGGTAGGAGGGCATACGTCGCCGTATCCCTCCCCCCAAAGAACCGG
>CAXUIG010000246.1:0-9743 GCA_964250845.1 uncultured bacterium
AAAGATATTTATGTATACTTAATTTTTTTACAACTCATTTAGGACTGCTATAGCAATCTAACCACTTCTGGAAAATCTTGGAAATATCGCCGAATTCAAGATATGCAACCGTGTCAATGCATGAGAAGAGTAACTTTGCTGCTGAAACATAATGTCTGTTGTTGTATAGTAGCTTGATTGACAAGAAGAAGTCGTCGTTGATGAGATTAGGTAGATCGAAGCCCTGGTCTTTCATGTATAATTCCAGGTAGTCAATCATAATTCCAGGCCCAGTAATTCTACTATTTTGAAACTGTGACATTCTAATAGGCTCAAGACCAGTTACCTGATCTATTACTATTTTTCCATCCACAATTGGGGTGATTACAACTAATGGTTCCTTAGGTGCGTTAAGGGTTTGAAAAATTTGTTCAAATAATTTGAGTTGCCTTCCGAGGCGGCACAGCGCATTATATTTCTCACTGTAGAAAGGCACAGGATGAACAGTGCCATCAGAGCGGGAAAACTCTGATGGGATAGGAAAGATTTTTGCATTCTTAAAATCATTAGAGACTTGTGCTTGAAGGAAAGACAACTTCTCTTCGTCCGTACCATCCAGTAGATGCGAAACTACTCCAATATCTGTGATTATGTTGTTTGAAAAGAATAAAAATAAGTTAAATAATATTTCTGTCATAGCGCATTTTATAACTTGAATCATCTAATCCGCAGCTTGGTAAGTGTGCGGTAGGTAAAATGGATAACGGGAGTTTAGAACCTGCCCTCACTCAGGACTTCCGTATTCTTCAAACACTTAGAAATTCTACTTGTAGTGCATCAGCCTTTTCAAGATAAAAGTTGAGCCGCTCAAACCCAATCACATGTCCATATTTGTCTTTAATTAGAGAAAGTTCCTCTCCAATTTCCTCTGCAAGAAACTCCTTGCTGGGATCATCAAACCAAATTGTGAGGGTTTTACCTTCTTCGTCATAGTAAATTTTCAGGGTTTCCATACAAGTTCTCCTCGTTTAATTTGGTCTGTTCGGTAGATGGTGATAATGAACCCTTCCCCATTCAGGTGCCTCGCTACTACACAGAGGAAATAAGGCGGCTCAGGTCTGTAGTAAAGATACACAGTCGGAGCGATCCGACTCCGGCGCACTTGTGTTGGTTCTTGCAGGACCTGTTTAACGAAATCTTCCCGTTCCCTGATGATTGGGTGCTTGAATGTAGTGATCTTAGCCCAGTAGGAAGGCGTGGTGCGGACTCTAACGCCGAGTGGGGTAAGTATCTCAAAGTATGGGGGTTCGACAGGCTGCATTTATATGCTTATAGATTACGAAATCCTCCCAATGAATGATCAGCGGAAGGATTTCGATTAATTTGCTGCCCAGAGCTGATATCTAATTAGGCGCCTACCGCTTCCTTAGCGGCGTACATCACTTCCACCGTAATTTCAGCGAAGCCGCGATCGCGAGCAAATTTCTCGGTGTTGCGCTTCACCTTGCCCCGAACGAAGCCTGGAACCTTATTCAGTTCCCCTTGGGCTTCCTTCGTCCAGCCGAGGTCAGAATCAGCAGAAATTCCTTTGGTAATCCCTTCTTTGGTATCGTGACCACCGAAGATTTCTAACAGGTGGTCTTCCATACCCAGCGTGAAGGAGTTGTAGACCAAGTCTGCCAGCTGGTTCGTGCCTTCGTAACCCACGAAGGGTTTGTAACCGATAGGGAAATCTTGGATGTGGATCGGAGCTGCAATCACGCCGCAAGGAATTTTCAGCCGCTTACCGACGTGCCGTTCCATCTGGGTGCCGAAGATGGCAGATGGTTCGACACGCGCGATCGCATCTCCAATCGCACCGTTGTCTTCGCTGATGATGACTTCATCACAGTACTCGCTCACCTGCTCACGGAACCAGTCAGCATCGTACTTGCAGTAAGTACCAGCCCAGACCACATGAATCCCCATCTCACGCGCCAGAATCTTGGTCATAGCAGCTGCGTGGGTGTTATCGCCAAACACAACAGCCTTCTTTCCGGTCAAGTTCTGACAGTCAATCGAGCGGGAGAACCAAGCCGCTTGTGAGACGTGCAGAGTTTGATTTTCGATGTAGTCTTCGTAGTCCACACCAGCGCCCTGCTCATTAATCACCTGCTGAATCTTGCGGATGCAACGAGCCGTTTCCACCACGCCCATTGGGGTAATGTCTACATAGGGCATCCCGAATTCTTGGGCTAGGTACTGAGCCGCCATTAAGCCCATCTCCCGATAGGGCACTAGGTTAAACCAGGCGCGAGGTAAAGTCTTCAGGTTGTGAACCGAGGCTCCCTCTGGAATTACCTGGTTGACTTCAATCCCGAGGTCAGTCATCAACCGCTTCAGTTCCGTGCAGTCGTGGTGATTGTGGAATCCGAGGCTGGAGATGCCAATGATATTGACCGAGGGCTTTTCTGTCTTGCCTTCTGGTAGAGAGCCGCCTTTGCGAGCTTTCTCGATGTAGAACTGGACGATTTGCCTGAGGGTGATGTCGGCAGCTTGCAGTTCATTGACACGGTAGTGGTTCACGTCCGCCAGCATCACGTCCCCTTTTGCGTCCAGGGATGCCCGTTCCGCAAAGTTTTGCAGGTCTTCTTGCAGAATGCTGGAGGTGCAAGTTGGGGTTAACACAATTAAGTCAGGGCGTTCCTCAGCGTCCTTACGAGTGATGTTGTCCACCACCTTTTCCTGGGAGCCGCGCGCCAAAACATTACGGTCAACGGAACTGATAGTAACCGGCGTGAAGTTCCGATCCCGCTCTAGCATCGACCGCATGACGTTGAAGTAGTCATCTCCGATCGGAGCGTGCATAATTGCGTGGACATTTTTGAAGGAACTGGAGACGCGCAGGGTGCCGATGTGGGCTGGGCCCGCGTACATCCAGTAAGCTAATTTCATATAGCGCGAAACTCCCTTGTGCGGATTGCTAATTCTTAATTTTCGTGGCTTTGGACACTAAATTTGAGAATCTAATTGTTTCCGATTGTCTCAAAGATGCAGGGCTTAGGAGTAGTTACTTTCCCAGGTTTGTAATAAAACTATAGGTCCCAAAAGCTTTTCCCTACAAAACGCGCCTAGCTTGGCGTTGGGCTTCCAGCAATTCTTGAATTCCCTTTTGGGCCAAATCGATGATTTGATTGAGCTGGCGGCGGCTAAAGCTTCCTTCCTCAGCTGTTCCCTGAACTTCAATAATGCCCAGTTGTTCATTCATAACCACGTTAAAATCAACGGCAGCGGCTACATCTTCAACGTAGTCCAGATCTAGGAATGGCTCATCTTGTATGAGCCCCACCGAAACAGCTGCAACTTGATGGCGGATGGGCGATCGCTCTAACACTCTTTGCTGCAACAGGTTTTCCATCGCGTCAGCCAGTGCCACAAATCCCCCAGTAATGGCTGCCGTCCGGGTGCCAGCATCCGCTTGCAACACATCCGCATCCACAGTCACCGTGCGTTCTCCCAGTGCCTCTAAATCCAGCGCCATCCGTAAGCTGCGTCCAATTAACCGCTGAATTTCTTGGGTACGTCCAGACAGTCTTAAGAATTCCCGTTCTTGACGCTGGGGCGTTGCTCCAGGCAGCATCCGGTACTCAGCTGTTAGCCATCCCTTGCCAGTTCCTACCAAAAACTTAGGCACCCCAGTCTGGACACTTACAGTACAAAGCACCTGAGTATCGCCGCACTTAGTTAGAACCGACCCAGCTGCAAAGCGGGTGAAGCCTTGCTCAAAGCTGACTGGACGCAGTTGGTTTGCTTGCCGACCATCTGGACGCTGCCAGGACATTGCCGTTGCCTCATAAACAATACCCAGGATACAGCACTAAGCTCACTGCTTTCATTACTCACTTACCCAGTGATTTACAAGGGTGTCAACTATCCCTGCACTGTTGACGTATCCGTATATCTAGTGTTTGATCAAAAGACTAACTCAAAAATCACGCTACATATCAGGGTATGGGCGCACCGCCGTGCGTCTCTACACTCTCCGCAACAATTCCCTTCGTCATCGTTGAAATTCGCCCTATGGTTGCCCAGCTAGAAACCCCAACCCTCGATTCACGTTGTAGCCTACCCTACCCGGTTGAAGGACTGGTGCAAGTATTCACCTGCTCCCACCGCAGCTTTTTTACCAATGTGATCGCTCAAGCCCTCACACTTGCCGGTCAGGGTACATCAGTACTAGTCGTTCAGTTCCTCAAAGGTGGAATTGGTCAAGGTCACGAGCATCCCATGCAACTGGGACAAAATCTGGATTGGATTCGCTGTGACCTACCCCGTTGCATTGACACCCCACACCTAGACGAGGCAGAAAATCGCTCTTTGCTAAAGCTGTGGCAGCATACTCAAAAAGTGGTGGAGGAGGAGAAGTATTCTCACATCGTTCTAGATGAATTGAGTTTGGCGATTAACTTTGGCTTAATTCCCGAATCCGTTGTCTTGGCTTTTCTTCAGAAACGTCCTGCTCACGTCGATATTATTCTGACAGGACCAGAAATGCCTCAGGCTATTTTGGACGTAGCTGATCAAGTTACAGAGATTCGTCCGAGTCACCGACCGTAGCTAAGATATAGTATCCCACGTCAAATGATCCTCTGCCACTGCAGGTCTAGCAACAGATGTGGGATTCAGCAGGAATAAAGCCGCTCTTCGCGCTGTTGCTTCAGACAACTGAATCTGTTTCAGGGTGACTAATCCCTCTTTGACAAAGGAATCTCTCACCAGGGCTTTCTCTCCACTGTTGAAGGGAGTTTCATAAAAAACTTCGCTAATACCAGCTGAAATAATTAACTTTAAGCAAGAGAGACAAGGTTCTAAGGTTACATAAATATCGCTCTTCTCTGTTGCAATACCATGCTTGGCAGCTTGTGCGATTGCATTAGCCTCAGCGTGTACAGCTCGGGATGGCATAGTAATACTAGCATCACAGCTACTCAAGCCGGGATAGCAGTACCCCTGAGCAGTACAATGAGCCGAACCAGATGGGGTTCCGTTGTAACCCGTTGCCAAAAGCTGCTTGTTCTTAACAATCACTGCACCTACCGGAAATGCCAGGCAAGTTGAGCGAGTGGCTGCAAGTTTAGCCAACATCAGGAAGTACTCGTCCCATGTTGGTCTTTGAGAGTCTCTCATCTGTCATTTACGATCCTGAACATAGTTCAATTCATTCTTTAAACATGCCGCTGCCTTTTGTAATTCCATCCCTAAATAACCTGCGTGGTCTGGACGTATAGATGGATTTGAATAGCAAATTTCCCTTACTAGCTTCAATGGATCTTTCCCTGAATAGCAAGCCACAATTTCACCGCTACCCGGTGTTGTTTGGGTAACATCTATCTTGCCCTCTGCAATTTCAATTAAGAAGTTTCCAGCTGGGTCGTAGTAGTCCAGATGCCTACAAATTGCGGCATACTGCTGAGTTATCAATCTGTCTGCGGAGTCCCAGCAGTCATCATATATGTGGGCGCTCTGAGAAATCGTAATCAGTGGCCCCATCTTTAAGTCATACTCAGATCTCGAGCTGATCGCGTCTCTAATGTGCTTTTGCAATGCACGCAATCCTATAGCGTTGGCAGGCCAAGCGCTAAACATGTCGTTACTACGGAAAGTCGCTGTCAGAGATAGTTCGTTATTCACAACCCTGACCCAAATATGGTTAAGACATGGGCTACCACTTTTTTCGTGGTCTTGAACATCCCACAGCGACATAACTGCACTGGCAGCGTCAATCTCTGTGATTAATTTCTGAATAACTTGCTCAATCTGGTCACGTTCAAACCAGGAACGCAGGCGCTGACCGTAGGTATATTTTACGCCATCGCTTTGGGGAGCGTCATCTAAAATCTGGGAAATATACTGTTTTATGAAAAAGCTATCGCACGGCAAATAATTCGGCTCTGGAAAATAGAACTGCTCTGGCTCATCAGTAACAATCGCCATCAAATCAATTAACTCTTGCCATTGACCATCGTAGCCAGTAGGTCGAATCGTTCCAGTCGTTTTGATTCGATGAATGATTTTCACCCAAGTCTCAGCAATGGTCTTACCCTCAATCCGATGTCCATAGCGCGGTCCTGGCAGAACAGTTGGGACGACTGTTGACATAGGAAATTCCAACGGGGAACCCCACGCTCGTACTTCTTTTTGTCTGGCATAAGACTTGACCAGACTTACTGCCTCAGCAATTGAATGGGCTTCTTTCGGTTCCAGGGATTGCTGCAGCTGCTCTAAGGCACTAGCTTCAATTTCGATATCAATATAACCCGGAATGTCAGAGCGAATCACCCAGCAACAACGCCCAGTATCATTAAAACCTTCTGCAAAGCCATTGCGGAAGAAGTCGAGCAAGCACTTGCACCCACCCGCTATCGCGTCTTCCTTCGTAGCGTTTAGGGCAACCAAAAAGCGGACGTGGGGGTTAGCAAGCATATTCCGAATCAGCAGGCTTATCCCCCGAGTTGGGCTATACAGCTGCCCAATCACAGCAAACTCGTGAGGCTGTAACTGAATGGCGATCGCTTGGCGCACAGTCCATCCCGTGATTACTGCCGTTTGACCATTTCCATAAATCAGCTGGTTAGGTTTGTGCAGGGGCTTGTACTGAAATTCAGTTGTTGGATGAGTGGCTCCCATGAATGGCTAAGCGTAAAATTAGATAACCGGCCTTTTATTTTACCACTGCGCTCCACCTATTTCTACATGCTATGGCACCAGCTTTGGCGATGCCTACGGCGGCGCTTCGCTTACGCAGACCGACCACTTGTGCGAAGATAAAAGCGCAGTAAGTACAAGTTAATGCAAGGATTTGATGCTATGGCCTTAACTGCCTCAACGATGTTGCCTCTGGGAACAAAGGCACCAGATTTCCAGCTGCCGGATGTGGTTTCTGGCAAGATGATTTCGCTGGACACCTTTGCTGGGAAAAAGGTGCTGATCGTTATGTTCATTTGCCGCCATTGCCCATTTGTCAAGCACATAAAGGATGAACTGGCGCAGCTTGGCAAAGATTACGTCAACCGTAACGTTGGGATTGTTGGCATCAGTGCCAATGATGTCGATAAGCACCCGGATGATGCACCAGAGCAGCTGAAGGCGATGGCGAAAGAGCTGGGGTTGCCGTTTCCTATTTGTTACGACGAGAGCCAAGAAACGGCAAAGGTTTACACAGCGGCTTGCACCCCAGACTTCTTCCTCTTCGACGCCGACCAACGGCTGGTCTACCGGGGGCAGCTGGATGATAGCCGACCGAGCAACGGCAAGCCTGTCACTGGTAAAGATTTACGAGCAGCGATCGATGCGGTACTGGGAGAGCAAGCGATTAACCCGGAGCAGAAGCCTAGCGTGGGTTGCAATATTAAGTGGAAACCTGGAAACGAACCCAGCTATTACGGGTAGCAGCAGAGAATTAGCGAGATGAATACACCTGATGACGCCCGAAAATACGCACCGGCAACGGAGCGCAACCGTGAGCCTATACTTGAGGTTTTGAAGCGTGTGCTGCCCCGGAGTGGCACTGTTTTAGAAGTGGCCAGTGGTACTGGCGAACATGCGATCTTTTTTGCCCCGCGCCTGGGTCCGCTTAGATGGCTGCCCTCCGACCCCAATCCGCAATTGCGTGCCAGCATTGCCGCATGGCGTACACACAATCCTGCTGACAATCTTTATCCACCTCTTGACCTTGATGTTAGTGCATTGGTCTGGCCAATAGAAACGGGTGCGTCCACTGAGGGGCTCAATCTTTATGACTTTAATACCTCACCGCTCGTAGCCATTGTGAACATCAATATGATCCATATTTCACCGTGGTCAGCTTGCCTAGGACTAATGGCGGGCGCTAATCGCCTCCTCCCACCCGGTGGCATTCTCTATTTATATGGCCCGTTTAAACAAGGCGGAAAGCACACCTCACCCAGTAATCAGGCTTTTGACGAATCTCTGCGTCTACAAAACCCGGATTGGGGTGTGCGTGACCTCGAGCAGGTTGTGGCCGCAGCTAGCACACAAAACCTCACAATGCTTGAGACTTACCAGATGCCTGCCAATAACCTTTCCGTAGTCTTTCAACGCTCAAGTGAACCGTAGCGATCGCTCCCCGGCTCCTCTGAGTCTTACATCCAAGTACTTAGCTATCATGCCTCATCATTATAATAATTTATCAATTTACTGCATACTCCGTATATTGCCTAATTTCAGGTAACCGTTCACGGGGGGGGTTACAAAAAAACCAGACATTAAGCTCTGGCCGTCAACTAGGTCATTCTAGGCGCTCTCGCGTGATCTTCAATACACGGCCAGAGCTTAATGTCCGGGAAAAATCTAGGGGGTACGTCATGCGCATGAACTTCAAAACCTTGCTAAGCAAAAGCTTTAGAACTTATGCACATATAAACAGCCTCCCTAAAATGTCTATTAGACAATTGGCAAACCAGTATAGCAGTTTTAACTACTCACAATTATCTAGGAAAAATTAAATCTAGGCTGGTTTTCGTACTGATTACATGTGATTTCATAGCGGAAACTTTTTTACCCCCCCCCTGAACGGTTACAATTTCAGTTGGGTGAAAGCCAAGAACAATATTGTCTTTAGGAATTCCAGCGTTTACGAGTTCGTTCGCGATCCCATGTTCTGTGCCGTCTCGCTGAATCCATATTTTACTATTAATAATATCAACCTGCACTAAGCAACCATGTATTCGCTTTTTGTTTTCCCATCCCATGTTCATGATTAAGTAATGGTCTGAGTTGCGATCTATTATCATTTTTGTTTCAATTTTTCCGTAGGCGTAAGGGATTTTTGTATATTCAATTAAAACTTGTTGAATAATTTTGCGATAAGCTTCTAAGGTATCCATTTGACAATCACCTCTTGTTCTGGGTCAAATACGAGTAAGCGCAGGCGATTATTTTACAGTAATATCTTGCCTATGGGTTCCTCAAATAGATTGAGAAAAACTTCTTGACGGATAGCAAGGTATAATCCTCTGTCAGATTCTAGACCAGCCAGGATGTCGTGGTACAGAATATACTGACCCAAGGCATTTTCCAGGTCAGCAACGGGGGATGCACTGATAAAACTCTTGATTTCAACGGCTATCTTACGACCGCTTTTTTCAGCCGCCAAGAGTTGCTCTGCGCCTAAATCAACGTACAAATCCCTTGACCCCCACTGTAATCTTAAAGGGTCATCGGTAATCATCCAGCCATCTCTAGTCAGTGCTTGTTTGACGACATTGTGATAAATGTCTTTAGCAGGCATTCGCCCGAGCAATGGATGTTCCGAACGATTTCACTCTCAATCGGTGGGCTGCGTAAGCATATATATTATAAACCAAAATTTTTTTGTTGGTGACAAATATTTTGTCCGCAATTCATCCCCACCTGACCTTAAAGTATAGGATAGGCTCACGAGAGCGGTTGAATGTAAAATCAGCTCTGCCGGAGGGGAATCTCAATCCAAAATTCTGCCCCCTGCCCTGGCTCAGATAGACACTTCAGCTGCCCACCATGCTTGTCTACGACGATCTGATAACTGATTGATAATCCTAGTCCTGTGCCCTTACCCACCGCTTTAGTCGTAAAGAAGGGGTCAAACAGTCGCACCTTGACGCTGTCCGTCATCCCCGGCCCATTATCCTTGATACTGATTCTTACCCAATCACGGCTCAGAATTTGGGTGCATATTAGACTTGTCCGAAATATTATCTCGGGGTCAAAAACATGGTAGAAAGGAA
>CAXUIG010000247.1:0-9703 GCA_964250845.1 uncultured bacterium
ATTAACTCAATACTTTTGAGTCATTTTGTCATGCGTTAGTCTAAACTCCAGTAAATGTGCCAAGCTACAGGCCGTACAACATAAATTCTTTGAAGTTCTACAACGGCGATGGTACGGGGAGCGACAATAGTCTGCCAATAATTGGAACGCTCTATTTCTCTGCTCAACAATCTATTGGTCAAAATACTTCGTTTTCACAGCAATTCACGGTTTATGACGCCGAGACCAGCCCGATCGATTTGACTGTGAGCGGCAGTTCAGACAACACTACCCTGGTACCTAACTCTAGTATTGTCTTTACCCGAAGTAGTACGAATTCCGGGCTGTTCTCTTTCACCATCACTCCGGCTGTCAACCAGACCGGTGTTGCTAACATTACGGTCATGGTGAAGGATAGTGGCGGCTTGACCCGCTCCGTAAATTTCCAGCTGACGGTGAAATGAACCTGGTTGACTGACAAAGTGGATTCGCAGGGCAACGCCGAGCGGGAGCATCCCAATTTCTCACTGCGATGGTAGCTCGCCGTTGCCATTCCGACATCCTATCGGATCTGCTATCGGTAGTATATAACCTATAGTGCTCGTTTTGTTATCAGTAGTAATAACAAAGTTAGCTTTTTAGTTGTGGAAAATGAGGTTACAAATACAACTATTTTTTCAGGTAAAAACACTTAAACTTATCCCTCAGTTCTGGATGGTGACGAAACCGACCATAATGCTAGCATTGATGAAGTGATGCACTACTCAAGCCACCACTGCAAGCGGTTGAATGTCAAACCCGGCATTACCGGCGAATGGCAGGCTAATGGTCGCTCCAGCGTCAAAGACTTTGAAGATATCGTGTGCATGGATCGGGACTACCAAAGCAAGTGGTCTATTGCCTACGACCTGAGTCTGATTGTGAAGACCCTAAAGGTCGTGCTCAATAACAGAGGTGCTTGCTAATAAGATACCTCCCAAAATTAAAGAGCTGGTCTGATTCCATCTTGTGTTAATTTTTGGCCAGCTACTACTTATGGCGTTTACCTTATGCTCTACTTCCTTGGTGCATGGACTTTTCTGATAATTTCTTGCTGTTTGATTGGAACAGCTCTACTGAATATATTGAAAGCAGACAGCTTTGAGCGAGTTGGCGATCGCTTGATAGCTGCGCTCTGGCTGGGAGTCGTTGTCCTTTCAATCTCACTGCTGGCAACATCCCTTGTTCTGCCCTTGTCTCCGTTAGTAGGTGCAGTCATTACTGTGGGTATTTGCTCATTGTCTCTCCTGCTCCCTAGCACCCGAACTGAAATGATTGCTCTGTTATCCTTACTATCCTTGGACTTAATCTTAGGATTTTTAATTTTAGAACTCGGTGTAACGGCTTTGACAACTCGGCAGGTTACCTGGATTGACACAGGTCTCTACCACTATGGATTCATCCGATGGTTATCTGAATTTGGAGCAGTTCCGGGTGTAGCGCTGCTGCTTCCACCCTTGGGTTTTACCTCATCCTGGTTGGCACTAGCTGCACCTTTGAATGCTGAAATTTTCGATGGTCGAGTTAGTGCGGTCACAAATGGCTTTGCCTTTCTCATCGCCGTATTGCATTTCCTAATTTGTTTTGCTCATATTTTCACAAATAAGGCACAATTAAGCGATTGGTTAGTTGTAATATCCTCATTAATTATCATTCCTATCGTAGCTACAAACAATCTCATGTCGGTAATCCTAGTATCACCTTCCCCTGATATACCTGTGCTTTTTATTATAGGAGTTGTAGCCTGGGCAATTTTGAAAGTTTTCAAACCGAGATCCTCGTCTTTACATAAAGTGGAACACCCTATTCTAAATGCTAAAATTGTACCTCTAATTTTATCGGCTGGAGCAGTGACCATAAAGCTCATTGCTCTACCTCTGTTGTTTATATCATGTCTTATTTATGTTTTTGCTCAGGGGTTTAGTGCGCGACGAGTTCTGATGGGTAGCGCCGTGACTGCTTTGTTGTTGTCACCAATGTTTATTTTCGGAATCATCACCTCTGGATGCCCACTTTATCCCTCATCCTTCCTATGCCTTGATTTACCATGGTCTCCGACAGCACAAGCCGCTAAGGAGATTGCTCAGGGTACTCACGGCTGGACAACCTGGTATGGCTCACCTCCGCCCGGTACAATTTCTGGACTCTGGTTATTGTGGCAGTGGTTCAGTACTGAAAAGCTAAACACAGTAATGGGTTTGCTAATTTTGATTTCAGCTCTCAATGCTCTCTATATTGTAAATTTAAAAAATCGTCTAATTCCTGGAGCTTTTTGGTTACTAGCATTAGGAGGATCGGGTATTACATTTTTAATTTGTACAGCTCCCTTCTTCAGATTTGGACTAGGATACATAATTATTTTACCTGCCTTATCAATTGCAATTTATTGTCAAAAAGAGTTTGGTAATATTTGGTCTACTTTTCCCCATACTTTTATTTCATTCTATAAAATTAATAATTCACATCGATTTAAACTAGAAGTAATTTTATTTTTAGCTGCCATAACTATAGTTATATCTTTTAATCACATCACCCAAGCTCGACTATTTTTACCATCCCAGTTACCAAAGGCTAATTTAATCAAAAAACAAGTAAATGATATTACGTATTTTTCTCCAATCGTTGGTCCATGCTGGGCAGCGGAATTACCTTGTACATTCCAAGTTCAATCAGATGTCAAACTTCGCGATCCAGCTCGTGGAATTAAAGCAGGATTTGTGCATAAAAAATAGGCACTGCCCTGCGGCGATACTTCACACACACTTCAATCAGGCAATACTGCGCCTTTATTGATTGACGTTATCGTTCTGATGGGAAGCAGGGCCTCTTTTTTACTCTGGTTTGACCTCGCCATCCAAAAGTTTGTCAGTCGATCAGGAATCTTTACATAGCCGCAAATTTACTTATTCTACAAAAAACTCCCTTAAATCAAGGGTTTGACTAACTTAGTGGCTAACTTAACTGACTGAAAAATGTGTTTTTTAGGTTAATTTTACGTTGGAACACTGGCAGATTCTGAATACAAATGCCAAATTGTTCTTAAGGCAAGTGTAAAAAGAGAGTCGGGCTAAATAGTTAAGGGGATATTAGTAGCCACCATCAAGCCTAATAGGTAGGAACACCTGCATCATTACAGAGAAGTTGGTGATTCCACCTAGTGATAGTTATAGTGTGGGCAATTACTTTTGTGAGGAACAACTTTATGGTCACTTCTAAGTACTTGGGTCAGTCGCTAAATCCTTTAGAACTGAACTCAAGAAAGATAGCCAAACAAAACTTCGTCGTCTTGGGTGGTGGCATAGCTGGTCTAGCCACAGCTCGAGAACTACTGAAAAGAGGCTGTAATGTAACACTGATTGAAAAAGGCTCTGAAGTTGGTGGTTTAGCGCGTACCTTCGAGCGCGATGGCTTTCGTTTTGATATTGGTGGTCATCGTTTTCATAGCAACAATCCTTCAGTTGTTCAGTGGCTAAAGGAGTTACTGAAATCTGACTTGTTGGTTGTTCCTCGTACTAGCCACATTTATCTCAACGGTCGATTTGTCGATTATCCGATTAAATTTCCTGGGGCTTTATCCATATTCTCTCCTCTGGTTGCCGCGCAGATGGTAGTTAGCTACTTAGCCGCGAAGATTACTGAAAGAAAACGGCAAGATACCTCATTTGAGGACTGGGTAATCAAGCGTTATGGCAAAGCTCTCTATGAAGTTTTCTTCAAACCCTACACTGAAAAGGTCTGGGGTATTGCATGCAATCAGCTCTCAGCTACCTGGGCGGCACAGCGGATCAGCATCCCTAGCATGGGTCGAGCGATTAGACACGCGATCGCGCCTCCCAAACAAGCTCCAGCAACTGCTATTTCCGAGTTTTACTATCCTCGTGCAGGCTTTAGTATGATTCCTGAAGCCCTAAAAAGAGAAATCCTAGAAATGGGTGGGGTGATTTATACTAGTACTTCCCTATCTTGCTGTACTCCTACTGAGAGCGGATTTCAGGTTACAGTCAAACAGGAGGATGGAGCTATGAAGACAATGACAGCAGATCACGTTGTCTCAACTGTTCCAATCAACTGTTTATTAGAGGCTATTCCCAAACAATTTGGTAGCCAGTCAGCCCTGAACAAATATTCCCTAGAGTACCGCGATATTATTTGCCTGTTTATTGCCTTGAAGAAAAAGCAGGTGAGTGAAGACAGCTGGACTTATTTTCCGCTTAAAAACCTCACCTTTGGGCGTACCCATGAACCTAAAAATTGGTCACAAGAGATGGTACCTGATGAATCATATACCTCTCTAGCGGTTGAAATTTTCTCCAGCCGGGGTGAGCCAACCTGGGAAATGTCAGATGCCGACATCCTAGATGAAGTCATTGAACAGATGAGTCAGATTGGCTGGATTGACAAAAACGAAGTCCATAAAGGCTGGGTTTTGCGCGTTCCTTATGCTTACCCTGTCTATCGCATCGGTTACCAGGAAAAGCTTACAGGCGTTAAGGACTATCTGAGCCAATGGCAGAACCTTCATTTAGTTGGCAGAACTGGATCATTTCACTATATGAACAGTGACGGTGTGATTGAAGATGTCTTCCGCTTTATGAAGGAATTGTTCCCAGAGGGAGTAGCAGAAGTCAGCCCGCTAGAGGTTGGAACAGGTCGTTGGATGTAGAGAATCGAAAATTAGCGATAAATTCTGGGGCAAAAAAGACATATGGATAAACACCCATTTCTCTCTATTGTTGTTCCTGTTTACAATGGCGGCTATGCGTTCGTTTATTGTCTAAGTGCGACTGTCCAATCGGAATTTAAAAATTGGGAACTGATTGTCGTTGATGATGGTTCAACTGACCAGTCTGCCATCATAGCGAAAAAATTTGGGGCGACTGTACTGGACACTAAGGGCAGACTGGGACCCGGAGCTGCTCGAAATTTAGGTGCACAGGTTGCTAAGGGTGAATATCTTTGTTTCATCGATGCAGATTGTGAAGTTAACTTTTTAACTTTCACTAATCTCGTGCAAACGCTCAAGCAGCATCCAGGAATTGATGCAGTCTTTGGTTCCTATGACGATGCACCTAAAGCCTCCAATTTTATTGCTCAATACAAGAACTTGTTTCATCACTATATCCATCAGAATGGCAATGAAGAAGCCTCTACTTTCTGGGCAGGTTGTGGAGCTGTGAAACGCTCTACATTCTTGACTTTAGGTGGATTTGATGTTCACCGTTATCAACGCCCCAGTATTGAAGACATCGACTTAGGCTATCGAATCAGGCAAGCAGAAGGTAAAATTTACCTAGCCAAACAGGTTCAAGTCAAGCATCATAAAGCTTGGTGTCTGACCAGCCTAATAAAAACAGATGTGTTAGATAGAGGAATTCCTTGGACAAAGCTACTATTGAGTCATAAGTCTGATCTTGTTAATGACCTTAACCTGCAAATCTCTAGCCGGATTAGTGTAATAGCCACTTACGTTCTATTGATTTTGCTCATAGCAAGTCTTTATAGAACAGAAATTGCTGTTTTAGCTGGCCTGACTGTGACTTTATTACTGTTGCTCAATTTAGACGTTTATCGCTTTTTCCATCAGAAACGAGGCATGTTCTTCACAATGCGAGCTATCCCTATGCACTGGCTCTATTATTTTTACAGCGGTGCTGCATTTGTTTTTGGAACCTTGCATCACTGGCAAGAGCAGTCAAAGCTCAGGAGTGATTTAAGAAGGAAATCTTTAGTGACAGACATCAAATAATCCTGCTGATATAGGCATGAACGGGCAGACCACCGTTCTTGGTTACAGTTCAAGCAACAGTTTAGAGCTAACCATCGAGTGACTACACTTTCTGAGCTTAACAAGATTGGAAATACTTAACTTCGATAGCTGAGCGCAGATAATTCAGTAATTTTGCTGATTCAGCCGAGCTAATGAGTAGACTAGATTTACAGCTAGTTGGAATGATAATGGTCTCTGATCGCACTTAAAGACCACGCTAACATACCAACCGTGTTAAGCTTTATTTTTATGCTCTACCGTCTCCAGCTATCGATGACTTGGTTAGATAGTGACAGAGTTAATCTGCTTTGTTTAACAGTTTCTATAGAGGTACCTCAAAAAGATACCTCATTAACATCAACTATGGTCTTGGCACCAGTCAGCAATATGCTGATGAAATGCCTTGGTCAGTATCAACCATGAATAACAATCAACATCAAATTGAAATGCCCCTTGTTTCAGTTATTATCCCTGCCTATAACGCTGAAGTGTTTATTGAAAGAACATTGGATTCCGTTCTAAATCAAACTTACAGAGACATTGAAGTTTTAGTTGTCGATGATGGCTCACAAGACCGGACTACTGAAATTGTTAAGAGAGTTGCTCAAAGTGATTGTCGTGTCATTTTATTACGACAGTCTAATGCAGGAGTTGCAGCTGCTCGCAACTTGGCAATTCAAAAATCTAAGGGTAAATATATTGCACCGATTGATGCTGATGATATTTGGTATCCTCAAAACATAGAAAAACAAGTCCAATGCATGTCACAAGCAGAGTCATCTGTAGGGTTAGTTTATTCATGGTCAGTGGATATTGATGAAAAAGATTCCCTTACAGGAGCATTTCGTGCTGCTAAGCTCGAGGGACAGGTATACCCAACTCTGCTATGTCACAATTTTTTAGGCAACGCTAGCGCCTCTATGATCCGCCGTACTTGTTTAGAAAAAGTTGGTAACTATAGCTGCGAACTGAAACAACAAGATGCTCAAGGTTGTGAAGACTGGGATCTTTACTTGCGCATCGCTGAACATTATCAATTTAAAGTTGTACCAGAGTTTCTAATTGGCTATCGTAAGCTCTTAAATAGTATGTCTCGCAACTATTCACAAATGGCTAAATCTCATACTTTAATGTTACAAACTGTCAGACAAAAACATCCAGAGATTCCTACGGTTATTTATAGTTTATCTAGTAGTAATTTATACATTTACTTTGCCCATCAAAGTAGTCTATGCGGCGATGAGCGCCTAACTCTATTCTGGCTTTACCAAGCTTTAAAGTCAGAATGTATTACGCCTTTTTTACGCTATGGCTTTTATAAATTATCAATAAAAAGCCTCTTTAGCTTAATATATCAGTCAGCCAGCTATCTGATTTTTCCAGGTAAAAATTATTTTTTACAATTTAAACAAAAGCTGGTTTTTGAAAAACAAGTTATTAAAAATACTAATCTCGACCCTACAAAAAATGCTGTCAAATTAATGGTAACAGTTGAAAATATATTTTACAGATTGGTACAAATAATAACTAGAATTACATAACAATAAACATCCAAAAAGTTATAACAAACTATTTATAAGTATCAGAGCATATGTTGTACAATAATTTTTGATATTCTGATTCCGATTTCTAATACATAATAGCTTAATGAAGGAAACGAAGAAAATCAAAAAATTACTCTTACTGCTAAAATTTTACCCCTGGTCAATTCCAGCAATTGTCACGTTGGGGATTTTGTCTTCTCTTGCTGAAGGATTTGGGATTAGCCTTTTTATTCCTTTTTTTCAAAGTTTAGATTCAGCATCTAATCGAGTCGCGAACGGAAAGTTTTTAATTGGTTTCCTTAACCTATTATTTAGCTCCATTCCTTCTAGTCATCGCCTCCTAGTCATTCCTCTATGTATTTTTGGCAGTATTGTGCTTAAAAGCTGCCTTGTCTATAGCAACTCAATTCTTTTAGCTTGGCTGAATTCTCGCATCGGTCATCAGTTACGCTCTGGCATTTTTAATCAACTATTGAGTGTTAGCTACAGCTTTCTAGAAACAAAAGATTCGGGCAAATTACTTAATACATTGGCAACAGAAACTTGGAGAACTAGTCAAGCAGTAGGGGTTTTGGTAAACCTGATTGTTACTGCTTCTACAATTTTAGTCTATGTAATCTTGCTAATGCTGATTTCCTGGAAGTTGACTTTTGTGGTTGGGTTGATTATGCTTTCGATTTCCCTGCTGATTCAGTTTTTAACTCGTCAGTCCAAAGCTCTAGGACACAAGGCAGTACAGGTCAACTCAGAACTAGGAATTCGCATGTATGAAGGGTTGACAGGGATGAGGACAATTCGGGCATTTGGGCGAGAAGCTTATGAACAAAAGCAGTTTGATCGAGCTTCTAACCATGTGCGCAATAACTTTTTGAAACTCGACATCCTCTCTGGAGCAGTCAACCCACTTTATGAGGTGCTTTCTGCCTTTCTAGTACTCACTATTTTGGTAATTGCACTGCTGCAAGACCGGACTGCATTACCAACCCTACTCACCTTTCTGTTCATGCTCTACCGATTACAGCCTCAGATGCAGCAGCTAGATAGCAGCCGTGTAGGTTTGCTGACGTTGACCAGTTCTATAGAGGATGTAATGTCCTTTTTAGAGCGTGATAAGCCCTATATTCGCTCTGGTCAGATTCCGTTTCAGGGGTTGCAGCTAACAATTTCCTTAGAATCAGTTAGCTTCCGCTACAATGCACATGAAGAACCCGCGCTGCAAGATATCTCAATCTGTATTCCCCGTGGAAAAACAACGGCTCTCGTTGGTCCTTCTGGTGCCGGTAAATCTACTCTAATTAATCTGATTTGTCGTTTCTATGATGTAACTGAGGGGGAAATTTATGTAGACGGTCGTCCCTTACGCCAGTTTAATTTGGCTGACTGGCGCAGTCGGGTTGCGATTGTCAGCCAAGATATTCATATTTTTAGTACAACTGTGAAGGAGAACATTGCTTATGGTCGATTGGAGGCAACAGACCCAGAAGTAATTGCTGCGGCTAAACAGGCTAGTGCCCATGAATTCATCAGCAAACTGCCTCAGGGCTATGATACTAAGGTAGGAGACCGGGGAATTCGTCTCTCAGGTGGCCAGCGGCAGCGCATTGCCCTCGCTCGTGCCATTATCCGCAATCCAGAAATTCTCATTCTAGATGAGGCAACTAATGCCCTCGACACGATTTCAGAACGCCTAATTCAGGAAGTTCTCAACACCTTCAGCCACAACCGCACTGTCATAGTCATTGCTCATCGCCTGTCTACTATCGAACAGGCGGATCAGATTATTACGCTGGAGAACGGACGGGTGGTTGAACAAGGCAATCTCCAGCATCTCTTACAACTGAATGGACTATTTGCTAAGCTTTATCGACTACAATATCACCCTTCCCAAGTTTGAAAACATTAAATAAACTACCTATGTCCTATCCCATCATTGACCTCGAAGTTACGCAACCTCTACCAACCCTCTCTATAACTGAAGATGATACAGGCATTGCTCTAGTGCTGAGCCGCAAAGGTAAACCCATTGGCTTTTTGATGCAGGCACTACCAGCTAAGACCGTGCTTACTCCTGAAGACTTAGCTCAACTGCTGAGTTGTAAAATTGGGACTAAGCTACTTCAAGAAAGCATAAGGGAGGAGTTAGTTCCTCCAGCTAATCAGGAGCAATTGCCTTCCCTGACAGTGGCTATTTGTACCAAAGACCGTCCAGAAAATTTGGCCCGTTGCCTAGAGTCTTTACTAAAGCTAGAAACGCCAGAAAAATTACCAGTTTTTGAAGTTTTAGTCGTTGATAATGCGCCTGATGATGAACGAACTAAGGAGCTACAGCGGTTTTTAGTCGGATAGTGTACACTTGAAATAGGCAAAGTTCTTG
>CAXUIG010000248.1:0-9696 GCA_964250845.1 uncultured bacterium
AGGGGGAGATTAGGGGCAATGCCTTGTGCCTGACCCAGAAAGGATAAGTCTGTTTCCTCTTGCCTCTGGCCTAAGCAAAGAGGACACGACTGCACCAGAGCATCGATTGCCTTGAGTGCCCGCCAGTAGTCCCCAAAGGCTGGGGTGACTAGACAAGTCATGGCTAATTTTGCTAAGTCCCAGCCAGCCCAGGTAAGTAACTCTGCCGAGCCGTTACCCGGCAGAATCCATTCAGGCGGCAATTGATGCCCTTGACTCAGAGCGGCTCTCAGTTCCCGATAATCGGGGTCTGGATAGTAGCTCAGGTTGCCGAGGTGAGCTTGAATGGCAGCGATCGCGCTTTTGGGAGGCCCCAACGGGCTAATACTGGCAGAAAAATCCAGAATAGCCTCAGGGGGACAGCCAGCTAGTGCTGCTGCCCAATCTAAATTCCCCCCGTGTACAGGTCGCCTCAAGGATGGGTTCCGCTCAGAACAACTATTCGTCGCCTCAAGGATGGTTTCCGCTCAGAACAACTATTCGTCGTCTGGAGAGGGCGCAACCTTTTCTCTAAATAGCTTCCCAGCAGAGAAGGCAGGAACCTTCGTCGCCGGAATATCCATTTTCTCGTTGGTTTTGGGATTGCGGCCTTCACGGGCTTTGCGCTCCCGCGACTCAAAAGAGCCGAACCCCACCAGTGTCACTTTATCACCAGAAGAGACAGCTTCGATAATTGTTTCCAAAGCCGCTGTCAGAACCGCATCGGCTTGTTTTTTCGTCACGCTGGCCTTTTCAGCTACAGCATCAACCAGTTCACCTTTGTTCATACTTAATCTCCTTGAGGTTTGCCAAACACCTTCTACAGGGGGCTTTCGGTATCATCAGACACGAATCGAAACGCACCCAACCGGGAGGTCTCAACTCCAAATCGCTGAAACTCCCGTAGGCTCTACGTTTCAATGCCCTATTCTAAGGGGTGCTTGCCTAATATGGATAGGTGGAACCTTAAGATATATGGATTTCAGGATTTTTCAGGGCGATTTTCCTGCCCAGACGCTGGTGCGAGCGCTGTTTTTGAGCTGAAGAGGCAGATTATTTCTTGGGAACGCTTGAACCCCGGCGCTCAAGCAGTTGGCGCACCTCTGGACTTGGCATGTAGTTATAGCCAATCGAGGAGTGCACCGAGTCATCAATAATCTGAGGCGTCAACAACACAATTACCTCTTGGCGCTGGTTCGTTTTTCTTGTGCTTCTAAACAGCGCACCCAGTATAGGAATATCGCCCAAAATCGGCACCTTGACTATCGTGGCTTGGTCTGAGTCTTGAATGATGCCTGACAGAATTAGAGTTTGATTGTCTCGAAGGCGAAGCACGCCAGAATTCAGCGATCTCTCAGACACCAAAGTAATTTGTTGCTGGCTGCTTGTTCCCACACCTATGCTAGTAGTGCCTGCGGGTGCGCGGACAATCGGCGCGACTGATAGAGCCACAAAACCATTATCGTCAATCCGCTCAATTCGGATACTCAGGGATAAACCTACGTTTTCTTTAGTAGCTGTTACTGTTTGAATGGCAGAACCGGCAGTGATATTGGTTTGGTTGGTGGTGTTTCCAATCACTTCAGAAGTCAGGTTGACATTAGCCTGCTGACCTTCTTGGACAATTAATGTTGGATCAGTCAAAATCTTGGAATCGCCATTCGTTATTGAAGCCTGTAAGACAGATAGAAACCTATTGGAGTGTACCTGCAACCCTTGAAAACCCCCAAAATCGCTTTGGGCAGTCTTGCCAAAATTTAACGTGGCAGTGCCTTGAGAACTTTGAAAGAATGAACCGTTGTTTCCGCCAATCCCAAACGAGAAACTGGCGTTAGCCTGATCCAGTGCCGTGAGGTTGACATCGACAATCTTGACGTTTACGGCAACTTGACGACGACGGGAATCGAGCTGAGTTAGTTGAGTCGTGGCAACATCAACTTGCTTGGGAGAACCAACTAATGTTACCGAATTGGTGCGCTCGTCTCCTATTGCCTGTAAACCTCTGAGTATCGGTTCAGAGTCTTGGAAATTAACGCGCTGAGTTTCAATTCTCGTTTCTGTGCTGGTCTGGGTTTGTGTGGTTGGCTGTTGTGGAGCACCTCCCGCACCTCCCGTAGCCAAAGGCACAGCAGTCACGCTGGTAATGACTCGTTCGCGGCTGACGGCACTTTCTGCACCGAAGCCAACCAAAAAGTTGAGCGCGACTCCCACTGTGACCTGATTAAGTCGGAAGCTACGCACTATCACATTACGAGCCTGATTGGGCAGTTTAGTGCCGACTAAAATCGTCTTCCCATTCCGGTTAGCTTGCAGACCACTAATTCGGAGGACGTAGTTGAAGACATCTTGAACCGACTCGTTTTCGATATCCAGAGAAATTGTCGGCCCCTCTGGGTTGCTCGCACCACTTGCAGCACTAATAGCTGGTTGACCTGGGTCACCCCCTGCCGTATTTGTTGGCGTAAAGACAAGATTAAGACCGGCAGCACGGGCAAGGAGGGCTAGAACTTCTCGCGCTGGAGCATCTCGCAACACCAGGCGGGGAACACGTTCGGCGGTACCTAGATCAATCAGCGCCGGGGAGGCATCACTATTCGAGACGGCAATATCTCCCACAGGTGGTGCGATCGCTCGCTTCAATAAAGTTTGAGCAGGAAGATCTGCTTGAGCCGTCTGGGAGCTAGACTGAACTGGTTTCCCATCAATCGTTAGACCAGGATTTGGAACCATAACGCTTGGCCCAGGTGTACTCTGGCTTTGGGCTAGAAGAGGTCTTGCTGAGGGGTTGGGAGGTGCAGTTAGAGTGGAGGGGGTTGCTGGGGTTCGCGCCGCCGTTCCTGATCCTGGGCTAAAGCTGAGGGTAATTCCTTGGGCGGATCTTTGGGCAATTTGACCACTGGGGGTGCTGCTGGTACCGATGACAAAAATCCTGATGGTATTGGGGTCGAGCTGCGTGATTGTGACCGAGTTAATCCCTGGGGCTGGGTTTTCTTGGCGGAAACTGTTTCCTTGAGGTAAGCGCAGCTGAGTATTGACAATATCTTCCACTAAGACATTGCCCCGAGTGCCTGTGAAAATTTGCGGACGAGCGCCCGTAGAAGTTTCCAGCACTAAATTTACGCCACCAGTTGTTGGGTTCAGCCGCACCCCGATTACCTGAGTGACTGCCGCCCACACGGGCTGAGCCCCTAGTATAGCGATTGCTGCGCTGACGAATAGTGGACCACTACAATGACGCTGTTTCACCTTACCCTACTTACCTGACGTTTATGGTTTTACTTTTTCTGTTGATTAGCAGCGGCAGTCACTTGGGCTGCTTCCTCCGGACTGACTGGCATTATTGCCTGCAACTGTAAAGATGTTTTAATGATCGCAGGGCCGCCGCGAACCACCTTGCCTTTCGCGTCAGCAGGCGGGGTGGGTGCCAACGTCGATTGATAGTCTTTGATCGTCAACAGAGGCTGCAGACGCTCGATATTTCTAAAAATAGATTCGGTTTGTTCAAAGGTTCCGGAAAATGCGACATTGAACACCCGGCGTTTAAGCTTGCCGTTGACCTGCGAGCCGAGCGAACCATCCATTATCACCTCAGCCGACTGGTTCACTGGCACAAATCGCTCGAGTTTTGCTCCGACGCTGTTACGGCTCAATTTGGCATTGGCAGACTCAATCAGCCGGTTGAGATCCAGCAGCAACGTATCTAAGGTCTTCTGATTAGCAAACATGGTTAAGACCTGTTTTTGTTGCTGTTTTGCCTGTGCTTGCTCAGTTTTTATTTTCTGACTCTGTTGCAAGCCCACTTGCTTTTGTTGAACTTGCGTTTGCTTCTGTGCCAGGTCTGCTTCCAGTTTCTGATGGTTTTCCCAAGCCGGTATTAATTGGCTCAAGAGCAGGTATAGGCCTGCCCCCAACCCTACAACCGCAAATAGTAAACTACCAATCACTGGTGTCAGTGTAATGCCAAAGGCACTGGGGTAGCTAGGCGCCATTTCCTGAAGCTCCCCGCTTTCCTCAACGGCAGAAATAAAGTCTTCAGTGACCTTCATCGTTGAATTACTCCTTGTTTTTGCAGTGTGCGAATCCGAGTTACCAGTCCCGATGTACCCTTACGCTCCAACTCTGGGATTAACTCAGATGCCGGAACATCACTCAGACTCGATTGAATTGTGTATCGGACGACTGGGGGCGGTTTGACGGGCACAGCTTTAGGAGAGCGGGACACATTACCTGCCACCGATATAGGACTGTCGATTAACTCTGCTGTAATTATTTTGGTGTCTGTGGGCTTGAAGAAAGCAGACTGTTGCAGAATGAGTAAGAAATCGTTCACGTCGCTAAACGAGCTAGCTATACCTGAAATTTCTATTCCACCCGGATTTGGGGCTGGCTGACCTGGCTGGGGAGCAGACGTTGTCCCACCCGGATTTGGGGCTGGCTGACCTGGCTGGGGGGTAGACGTTGCAATTTGCTTGATGGTTTCAATTTTCACCGTACGCGGAATGCGATCGCGCAAATCTTGCAATGTTGCTGACCAAGGGCGGATCTGATTAAAGACTGTTGCTAGCGCTTGGGTATCGCCCTTAATTTTGCTCGTCTCTTCCTGAACTTTTTTTAGCTGCTGTTCTTGAATGCCTAAGGCGTTCAACTGCGCATCTATTTCCGCATTTTTATTTTCTAACTGGGAATTTTGGTTTTGCAGCAACAACCACCCAGCTCCTACCATAACTGGCAAAAACAGGCCAACTGCCAACCCTAAATATAAATAATTCGACTTACCGACAGGTAGACGCCTTGTTGATGGCCCAGTGTTTCGAGCTACCTTCTTATTTTCTTGGCGATCCTTAAGAAAATTAACATCTAGACTATACATCGCTTCAAACCTCCCGCAGTCCTAAACCGAGTACAATCCCCAGTCCAGGTCGTTGCGAGCGGGTAATTTTTTCTTCGTCAATCTCCAGAGATAAAGCCGCTACTGGATCAACCTGAGTGGTTGGCAAGCTCAAACGTTGTTTAAAAAACTCATCAAGTTGTTCAATCCCCCCCCCTGGTCCTGCTAGTAAAACCTGGGCTACCTCCAAATTTTCGCTCTGATTCAGATAAAAATCGAGCGATCGCCGGACTTCATCAATTAGCTCTTGGAGAATTCTCAGCATTGCTGCCATGCCTGGATTAGTTGCTATGACCCCGTTTCGGCCCCCACCATCCCCGCTCGCGGTGGGAATGGAAATTTCCTGTAGCAGTTGTGTATCCCTAGACGTGGGTAAGTTCATTGCTCGTGACATAGCACTCTGAAGTTGATACGTGCCGATGGGAACTGTACGAGAAAATTGCGGTATCCCGTCTACGATAATAGAAATTTCTGTGCTCTCAAACTCAATATCTACTAGCACTGCCGCTTCTTGGGGAGCAAATTGGCGCAATTGTTCACGAAGTGTCCGAATCAGGGAAAAACTGTTAATTTCTAAGACATCGAGTTGTAAATTAGCCTGTTGGAACGTATTTATATAGGTATTGGTGACTTCCTTGGGAGTGGCAACCAGCAGCACTTGTACCTTCTCAATCCCATCCTCATCAACAAAGTAGCCTAGCTTCTGATAATCCACATCAGCTTCTTCGCGTGGATAGGGTAAGTACAGACCCGCTTCATGGTTTAGCACCATTTCCCGTAGCTCTTGGTCATCTAGCTCGGCTGGCACGGGAATCAAACGCACCAGCGATTCTCGCCCAGGTACGGCAGTGGCGACGCGCTGCGCTTTGATTTTGCTCTCTCGTAGCGCCGACTGGATTAATTCCGCTAGGGCTGGGGGGTCAGCGATTTGACCCTCTTGAAAGATGCCTTGCGGAACCGGGAGCGAGGACAGGGCTGCCAGTTTGAATCCCTGGCGATGCTTGCTTAGCTTAGCCACGTTGATCCTTTCTGGGGTCAGTTCTATCCCGACTCCGCTACTGCGTTTTGCCAACAGACCCTTGAATCGATTAAGCACAGTTAGTTTTGCTAGTTCACATTTCAGAGATCAAACTTTATTACTCAATGTCATATGCTTATAGGACTTAATCATACTGACTTTACTTCCTATTTACCATGTTGATTGAATAATAAAATAACACTTATAAAAATATAAATAATACAAGTAAAATGAGCAGAATCAAAATCTGGAAAAATTTTGGAATTTTTGCCTTGTTGGGGTTGCTGACAAGCTGGGTTGTTAGTTGCAGCAGTGGTAATGTCGGTACGGGAGTACGGCAGTCTTCCTCAGGCACTAGAGGTATTGAATTCTGGACGATGCAACTCCAGCCGGAATTTACAGATTATTTTAAAAACCTGATTGCGACTTTCGAAGCCGCAAATCCTGGTATCAAGATAACCTGGCTAGACGTGCCTTGGTCAGCGATGCCAACCAAGATCTTAACGGCTGTTTCAGCCAAAACCGCACCAGACGTAGTAAATCTCAACCCTGATTTTGCCTCCCGGCTCGCAGGACGCAATGTATGGCTTGATCTGGATGGTAAGGTGCCACCTGATGTGCGCTCGAGCTATTTAACCAATATCTGGAAGGCTAGCACGCTCAATGGCAAGAGTTTTGGCATTCCCTGGTATCTCAATACACAGCTGACGATTTATAACACGGATTTACTGAAACAGGCGGGTATCACTAAACCTCCGGCAACTTATGCCGAATTGGCTCAGATGGCTAGGCAAATTAAGGATAAAACTGGCAAGTACGCCCTTTTCTTAACCCTAGTGCCGGAAGATTCAGCTGAGGTGCTAGAATCTTTTGTGCAAATGGGGGTGACTCTAGTGGACGCGCAAGGGCAGGCAGCTTTTAACACTCCTGTTGGGAAAGCGGCTTTTCACTATTGGGTAGACCTCTACAAAAAAGGACTCTTGCCAAGGGAAAGTTTGACACAAGGACATAGACATGCTGTAGAGCTGTATCAGGCTGGGGAGACAGCGTTGCTGTCTGCTGGCTCCGAGTTTCTGAATACTATTACGAAAAATGCACCGGCGATCGCTCAAGTCTCTGGGATTGCACCCCAGCTGACTGGAGAGACGGGCAAGAAGAATGTTGCCGTGATGGACTTGGTCATCCCCCGCGATACTGCTCAACCGGATGCCGCGCTCAAGTTTGCCCTATTTGTTACTAATAACAAAAATCAGCTAGCTTTTGCCAAAGCCGCCAATGTGTTACCGTCTACAGTCCAAGCACTCTCTGACAGCTACTTTAAAAACCTCTCGGACAATGCTTCGTCGCAAGATAAAGCTCGCTTAGTTAGTGCCAGTCAATTGAAACAAGCAGAGGTGTTAATCCCGGCAATGAAGGATATCAATTTGCTGCAAAAGGCGATTTACGAGAATCTTCAAGCGGCGATGTTAGGTGAAAAGACTCTCGATCAGGCAGTTGTAGACGCCGCTCAACAGTGGAACCAAAGGTAATGAGGGGTGAGGGGTTGTAGGCTCTAGGTCTGTGCGGTTTGGAAAAAATGACCCACTAGATAAAGCGAACCACATAGAACGATTAAATTATTGGAAACGCTGATGGACGCGGATGCACGCAGATGATTTTGGTGATCTAATAAATTTTCTGGATATGCAACAGCTGTCTCTAGTGCTGTGAAGAGATTGGCATAGGTGTGGCAGGCTTCTAAGTTTGGGCAGATTTTATTAGCTAGCGTTGCCAAGTCAGCTGGGTCAGCTGAACTGTGGTCGGGTACTGGTACTAAGTACAACCGATCACCTGGTCGGAGTAAGGCGCTAAAAATATCGGCATGATCTTTGGTGGAAAGCATTCCTATTACCCAGGTTATGGATTGAATGTCTAGCGTATCTACATACTGACGCAGGGCGATCGCCGCAGCTGGGTTATGAGCGCCGTCAATTAATAACTGGTGGTTTTGCCAGGTTGTCCACTCGATCCGCCCATGCCAGCTGGTTTTTGCCATGCCGGTGGCGATCGCTTCTGTTGAAATATCCCAACCACGCTGTTGGAGGATTTGCAGGGCGGCGATCGCTAACGCCGAATTAGTCAACTGAATTGTTCCCTGTAGCGGCAATGGGTACTCAATGCCCTGGTATGATGCCCATCTCCATCCTGTGTGCGCTTGAGGGGTTGGTAAATCTAATGCCGGTTCAGGCCAAAAATCTGGACAGTCTAGCGACATAATCCGCTCTCGCACGACGGCTTCAGCTGCTGCTGGCAATGGCCCCACAACAGCTGGACACCCTGGTTTGAGGATACCAGCTTTTTCTCTGGCAATATCTGCCAAGGTTGGACCCAGTTGCTGCCAGTGTTCTCGACTGATGGAAGTGATGATGCTCACTTCGGGGCGATCGCAGACGTTAGTCGCATCCAAGCGACCTCCTAATCCCACTTCCACCACCGCTACATCCACTTTACTTTGGGCAAAATACAACCAAGCCGCTGCTGTGATCACTTCAAATTGGGTAGGTAACTCTTGTTCAGGGCGGATAGCGTCCTGGACTTGTAGCAGCAGTTGTTGCAGCTGTTCAGGTGAAATCGGTTGTTCATTGAGGCAAATGCGTTCAGTCCAATCTACTAAATGAGGGGAGGTATAGCGTCCTACGCGATAGCCCGCCTCAGTCAACACCGAAGATAGGTAGGCACAAACAGAGCCTTTACCGTTTGTCCCGGCTACATGAATCACACGAACACAGAAGTGCGGATTGCCCAGATTAGCCAACAGCTGTTGAATCCGCTCGAGACCGAGATGGACGCCAAAGCGTTGAAAGGGTTTCAGGATAGAGTCAACCATATTACAAAAAGTAGCCATCCCGTTTTTGACATATCTTGAGTCATACCCTTTTGGGCAGATGAATAGCGCTACTAGGGTGAGTTTAATTTGATTAGCAATCCTAGTGGAGGTTAAATTTATGTCCGATCAAGTCAATTCACCGATCAGCGACCTTGAGTACGATTTGCTCACAGTGTTGCACAATCTAGGGGAAGCGCTTAAGGCCTATGAAACTTATATCCAAGACGCCCAGTCAATTGGCTCTGGGCCCTGTGTAGAATTGTTCAAGAAGTTGCAGGAGGCTGATATTCAGCATGCACAGGAGGTCCGCCACCATCTGCAGGAAGTGATGCAAAAAGGCAAGATGTAGCTCGACTCTATCCAAATGCCACACAATTGGTGAACAGCCCCTTCGTCGCGAAGTGTTGCGATCGCGAGTATTGCAAACTTTAATAACTGCGGCGGCTGCAAGTAATCTACAGGAGGCGAAGCTTCTCCATACCCGTCCTAAATCTGTTAGGGCGGGTTAGTTCATTTTATCCCTGCAGGGTATAGCTTCCTCATGTCTTCCTATTTCTTCAGGGAGAGTCAAAAGTATACTATGTTTCTAGCTACAGGTTGATACTAGTTTTGTCAAAAATCGGTATTTTTTTAGAGGCGGATGTTTTTATCGCTCGAATAGTAGACTTTCAGAGCATTTACCTGTTTGCAAATACAGATATTTAACCAAGAAAAGGAAGTTTTAATTATGAAACGTTTTGATCTATCCAAAGCGGTTGGGCTTGTTGCTGTCACATTGAGTCTGGCAATGCTGCCCTTAACTTTGCCCGTTTCTGCCCAAGGTGGTGGCGGGGGTGGTGCTGGTGGTGGTGCTGGTGGTGGTGCTGGTGCCGGTGCGGGTAGTTCAACTTCTGGGACGGGTACAGG
>CAXUIG010000249.1:0-9573 GCA_964250845.1 uncultured bacterium
GGGGAGACGGGGGTTAGACAAAACCAAAACACCACGAACGACTCCTCTGATTAAGTCGAACTCAGTTGAAGTAACTCGACGGCTCGCGCCTAGCCTGGAGCAACCGCTGAGTGGTTTAGCGGAGATAGGGCCAAGAAGGGGCGGGTATTTAGCGCGGCTGGGGCTTTCCACTGTTCGAGACATACTTTTCTACTACCCCCGCGACCATATTGACTATGCTCGTCAAGTTAATATCCGGGAGCTGGAGGCTGGAGAGACGGTGACACTGGTGGGGACGGTGAAGCGATGCAGCTGCTTTAGTAGCCCGCGTAACTCTAAATTGACCATTCTAGAGGTGGTGCTGAAAGACCACTCTGGTCAAATTCGACTCAACCGCTTTTTCGCCGGTAATCGCTACTCAAATCGCGGTTGGCAAGAACAACAAAAGCGCCAATACCCAGCTGGTGCAGTGGTGGCGGCATCGGGATTGGTCAAAGAAAGCAAATATGGACTGACGCTGGAAGACCCAGAACTAGAAGTTTTGGGACACCCAGGAGATACAATTGATTCGCTGACTATCGGTCGGGTGGTGCCGGTTTATGCCTTGGCGGAAGGAGTCGGGGCAGACGTGGTGAGACAGGCAGTGCTTGCTGCTCTTCCAGCAGCTGCCCACCTCAAAGAGCCACTGCCAGATGCTTTGCGGGAAAAGTATGGGTTGATTGAGTTATCGGATGCGATCGCCTCCATCCACTTCCCTGCCGACAGCGCCGCCCTAGAAGTATCTCGTCGCCGCCTCGTCTTTGATGAGTTTTTCTACCTTCAGTTGGGGATGCTCCAAAGACAGCACAAAGCACGTCAAACTCAGACAAGCGCTGTCCTTGCTCCCAGTGGTCAGTTGATTAACCAGTTCCACCAGATGCTACCCTTCCAGCTAACTGGTGCTCAACAACGGGTAATCAACGACATCCTCAATGATTTGCAAAAAGCCGTGCCAATGAATCGTCTGGTGCAAGGAGATGTTGGCTCTGGTAAAACCGTGGTTGCCGTAGTTGCCATCCTAGCCGCGATTGGGTCAGGTTATCAAGCCGCACTCATGACTCCCACAGAAGTCTTGGCAGAACAGCACTACCGCAAGTTAGTAAGCTGGTTCAATCTCCTACATCTGCCAGTGGAACTGCTAACTGGTTCGACCAAAGCCACAAAACGACGGCAAATCCATGCCCAGTTGGAAACGGGTGAACTGCCGCTGTTGGTGGGAACCCATGCTCTGATTCAATCAGGAGTAAACTTCCAACGGCTGGGTTTAGTGGTAATTGATGAGCAGCACCGATTTGGGGTAGGGCAACGCGCTAGATTACAGCAAAAAGGCTCTTCTCCTCATGTGTTGACAATGACAGCGACGCCGATTCCCCGGACGCTGGCGCTGACATTGCATGGGGATTTGGATGTGAGTCAGATTGATGAGATGCCACCGGGACGCCAAGCAATTCAGACAACGATGCTAACGGGGAACGAACGTGCGCAAGCCTACGACCTCATCCGCCGCGAAATTGCTCAAGGGCGTCAAGCCTATATCGTTTTGCCTCTGGTTGAAGAATCGGAAAAGCTGGATGTGCGCTCAGCTGTTGAGGAGCATCAACGGCTTCAGGAAAGCATCTTCCCTCAGTTCCAAGTGGGGCTGCTCCACGGTCGCATGACCTCAGCGCAGAAGGATGAAGCGATTACTCAGTTCCGTGATAATCAGACCCAAATCCTAGTTTCCACCACGGTGATTGAAGTGGGAGTGGACGTGCCCAATGCAACAGTAATGCTAATTGAAAATGCTGAGCGTTTTGGCTTATCTCAGCTGCATCAACTCCGGGGTCGCGTTGGCCGGGGTGCCGCGAAATCCTACTGTCTGCTGATGAGCAGTTCCAAGACTGAAACCGCCCGTCAACGTCTAAAGGTATTGGAACAGTCTCAAGATGGCTTTTTCATCTCGGAGATGGATATGCGCTTTCGCGGCCCTGGTGAAGTGATGGGGACTCGTCAATCGGGGTTGCCGGATTTTACGCTGGCGAGTTTGGTGGAAGACCAGGAAGTTTTGCAGTTAGCGCGGGAAGCGGCTGAGAAAGTCATTGCTCAAGATGAAACGCTCCAGCGTTGGCCTCTGTTGGAGGCTGAATTGAAGTATCGGTATCAAAAGCTGATGGGTGGCACAATTTTGACTTGATTGAAGGAAAAACACATGTCAGTAACCCCAAGCCTGACTGCCCCAGGAAATCAAACGACCGGACACCGCCTCGACCTAGACCTCGTATGGCAAAGTGTTTCACCCACAGCCACCTACGAGCTGCAGCTAGCTCGCGATGCCGGTTTCGCAGATTTGGTAACCACGCCTAGCGGCCTGACTGGCCTAAGCTACTCGCTTGGGCGCATCGCACTTGCACCTAACACCACCTACTATTGGCGCGTGCGTGCGTTAGAGGGCGATCTTGCGAGCGCTTGGTCTCGGACCCGCTCCTTTACCACCTGGAAAAATGCCAACAAGCGGGCTGTCATCTATCAGCTTGCGGTGCGCTACTTCGGTAATTCGCAGGGGGTCAACAAACACTACGGCAAGATTGAAGAAAATGGGGTCGGCAAGTTTGCGGACATCGACCGGGTCGCTCTGGAACACCTGCGGGGGATGGGGGTGACGCACATCTGGCTCACCGGAGTCCTACGCCAGGCGACCAACACCGATTATTCTGCTTTCGGCCTGCCCCCAGACGACCCCAAAATCCTCAAGGGGCGCGCGGGGAGCTTTTTTGCAGTTAAGGATTATTTTGATGTCTGCCCGGATTACGCCATCGATGTAACCAAACGCCGCCAGGAGTTCAAGGACTTGGTCGCCCGCATCCGTGCTGCAGAATTAAAAGTACTTACCGACATCGTACCCAATCACGTGAGTCGAGCCTACGATTCAACTATCAAGCCCGAACTCAACTTTGGCGCGAGTGACGACCAGTCCAAGTTTTTTGACCTGCAAAACAACTTCTTCTACATCCAGAGCAATGACCCCTTGGTTTTACCGACTGCCTGGGCACCGATGCCGGAGCCCTCTCCAGCTTCGGTTCCTTACACCCAGGAGGACGGTACGCCCGGCAGGCGGGTGCGCGTCACCGGCGAGGGGAGTATCACGACTCAGCCCGACGCGACGAGTTGGTACGAGACTCTCAAGCTCAACTACGGGTACAACATCGAGTTGGAGGAGTTTGCTTTTGATGCCGCCTCCCCACCTGCAACCTGGAAGCGAATGGACCAGATTATCGAATACTGGCAGCAGGAGATGGGGGTGGATGGCTTCCGCTGCGATATGCCCTACTTTGTTCCGGTGGGCTTCTGGCGCTGGGTCGTTGCCCGAGCTAAGGCGCGAAGGCCGGACACCTATTTTTTAGCTGAAGCCTACAAAGACCAGTTTGAATTCATGGACGCCGGGTTTGACGCCGTTTACGGTTTTGATGTGTATAACCGGCTTAAGGGGATCTATGCGGGTTACAACAGTCCCAGCGACCTAGACCAGTTTCTGGGCGCGATCAATGATGAGTGTCGGGCTTGTTACCTTTACTATCTGGAAAACCACGATGACTCTCGCGTCGCTGCCCCCATCAGTAAGGGAGGTTTTGACTCGATGCAAGCTGGGACGCACTTAGGGCCGCTGGCCTTCCTGCTCGGGCCTGGACCCGTGCTCATCCACAACGGCCAGACTGTCGGGGAGAAAGGGGGAGGAAATGCGGGTTTCGAGGGGGATGGGGGCAGAACCACTTTCTTCGATTACTGGCGGGTTCCAGCGTTGGCGGATTGGGTGAATGGCGGCTTGTTTGACGGAGCTTTCCTCAGTGTGGAACAGAAAAATCTCCACGAATACTATCGGCGTCTTTTGCACCTGGTTCAGCACCCGCTTGCAGCAGCTCGGATTTACTACGGCCTCACCTACCTGAACCCCAACTTTTTTGTTTTTGCCCGCTATGAGACTGGAGGAGGAAAGTTGTTGCTGGTGGTTACGAACTGGTCCGTGAATAGCCAGGAAGGTACGATTTGTCTCGACAAGACGTTGGTCGAGGAATTGGCCAAATTGCCCCCTCTGCTGCGGGTTCTGCGGCTTCTTTCTCAAGATGGTAACAATGACGCGCTCAAAGTCGCCCAATTGACGCGGGATCAACTTTATGATCTAGGTTTTCCAGTGAAATTAAGCAATCAGGAGAGCCAGGTCTTCATCGTCGAGTAATGAGCAGTTCGGTCAAGGAAGGCGATCGCACTTGCATGAACCACTCAACAGCTGGCCTTTGTTGATGGCTGACAACGAGTACCATTACCAGCGCTTAATGAGTAGCGCGATTTTGAGGTTATTGACCACGATCGCTTGTTCAAGGAACTGCTCACTACTTTTTTTGTGGAGTTTTTAGAGTTATTTTTCCCGCAGGTAATTGCCTATCTGGAACGGGAATCTCTGGAATTTGTGGATAAAGAAATATTTACCGATGTTACTGCCGGTGAGCAATATGAAGCTGATTTGGTGGTAAAGGTTAAATTCAGGGCTCAAGAAACATTCTTTCTAATTCATGTAGAAAACCAGGCTCAACCACAAGCAGATTTTGGGCGGCGGATGTTTCGCTATTTTGCCCGCTTGTATGAAAAATTTGCGCTGCCCGTCTATCCAATTGTCCTCTTTTCTTATGATGCACCCCGACATCCTGAGCCAACTTCTCACCGCGTAGAATTCCCCGACAAGGTGGTTTTAGAATTCAACTATTTCGTGATTCAGCTTAATCGTCTCAATTGGCGAGATTTCTTGCGTCAGCAGAATCCGGTGGCGAGTGCGCTGATGGCTAAAATGAACATAGCTTTTGAGGAGCGCCCTAGAGTAAAGTTTGAATGTCTGCGCCTTCTGGCGACATTGCGGCTTGATCCAGCACGGATGCAATTGATTTCTGGGTTTATCGATACCTATCTGCGCCTGAATGCAGAGGAGGAACAGCTTTTCCGAGCCGAGATTGATAGGATTGAACCAGTCGAGCAGGAGGTCGTTATGCAAATCGTCACCAGCTGGATGGAACAAGGGCTGCAACAAGGAAGACACGAAGGAAGACAGGAAGGAAAACAGGAAGAGGCTCTGGCGCTAATTATGCGTCAGCTTTCACGGCAAATAGGTAAGGTTGAGCCTGAGTCGCAAGAGCGCATTCGCCAGTTATCGCTGGCTCAGTTAGAGGATTTGGCTGAGGCGCTGTTGGATTTCTCGGATTTCTCGGATTTCTCGGCTTGGTTGCGCGACGTTGCGTAAAACTGCAAAAAAACTGACTAACTGGAGGTGTTGACTTCGGGACTCATGGTCAGCAGTAACCTAGATAACGGCATAGCGAGTCGTTATACAGTTATTTAATCGCATTAAAAAACGAGGCAGCAATGAAACGAGTAGCCATCAACGGATTTGGACGAATCGGACGGGCTTTCTTACGCGTTGCCTATTCCAATCCAGATCTAGAGATCGTCGCCATTAACGACGTAGCCTTGAAACCAGACTTAGCCGCCTACCTACTGCAATACGACTCAGTGTATGGGCGCTTCCCCACCGAGGTAGGCCATGACGAAAAAGGATTCCTCATCGGCGACAAGGGAATTGACCTACTGGCTGAGAGAGATCCGGCTGCACTCCCCTGGAAGCAAAAGGAAATTGATGTCGTCATCGAGTCCACGGGTGTATTCCGCACTGCCGAAAAAGCCGGACTGCACCTGCAAGCCGGAGCCAAAAAGGTGATTATCAGTGCTCCAGCTAAAGGTTCTTCAGTGCCGACTTTTGTGTATGGGGTCAATCACGAGACCTACGCTCCAGAGCGAGACAACGTGATCTCAGCTGCCTCGTGTACCACGAACTGCCTGACACCGATCGCCAAAATCCTGCACTCAGAGTTCGGCATCCAGAAAGCCCTGATGACTACGATACACGCCTACACAGCCGACCAGCGCCTGGTAGACATGGGTCATCCAGAAGAGTGGGCGCGGGGTCGCAGTGCGGCGCAGAATATTGTCCCCACCACCACCGGTGCCGCCACAGCTGTGGCTTTGGTATTACCCGAACTGAAAGGGCGTCTCGACGGCATGGCTTTGCGCGTGCCAACGCCTACCGGCTCGGTGACAGACTTGAACGCCGTGTTGGAAAAATCGGTCACGGTGGATGAGGTAAATGATGCCTTCCGCCACTATGCTGCCAACGGGATGAGGCAGATTCTTAAGGTGAGTGAGGCGCCCCTGGTCTCTTCGGACTGCATTGGCGACCCGCACTCGGCGATTGTTAACCTGAAATCAACCAGTGTCCTCGACCAGAACTTCGTCAAAGTTCTGGCCTATTACGATAATGAGTGGGGATATACCAATCGCCTTGTGGATTTGGCAAGCTACATCTAGTTTCCATCCCTAATTAAGGATTAGAAGTAAGTATCTATGGTTACAGCGGCTAAAGAAAACTCTTCCCAGTCCTTCAAAGAGCAATCCCTAGTTCTCTGGTTCGACCAAGTTGGGATTGCCGATATCCCCCTGGTGGGTGGCAAGAATGCTTCGCTCGGAGAAATGATCCAGCAGTTAGCTCCTCGTGGAGTTAGTGTTCCTAATGGGTTTAGTACCACGGCAACAGCTTACCGGTACTTCGTCCAGGCATCTGGGTTAGAAGAGAACCTGCGAGCGCTGTTTTCTGACCTGAATGTAGAGGATGTCAACAACTTGCGGCAACGGGGAAAGCAAGCCCGCTCGTTGATTCTGCACACGCCATTCCCCGCAGAACTAGAGGATGCGATCGCAACTGCTTACCAGGTATTGTGCGATCGCTACGGCTGGGATACAGATGTAGCAGTCCGCTCCAGTGCTACAGCCGAAGACCTCCCGGATGCCAGTTTTGCCGGTCAGCAGGAAAGCTACCTCAACATTAACGGCATCAAAGCAGTCTTGGATGCCTGTCATAGATGCTTCGCCTCCCTATTTACCGACCGTGCGATTTCATATCGCCAGAGCCGAGGATTTGACCACCTCAGTGTTGCCCTTTCTGTGGGCGTCCAAAAAATGGTGCGCTCCGATTTAGCCTGCTCTGGGGTAATGTTCTCAATTGACACCGAAACAGGTTTTAAAAATGCCGCGTTAATCACAGCTGCCTACGGTTTGGGGGAAAACATAGTCCAAGGAGCCGTCAATCCTGATGAATATGTTGTTTTTAAACCAACTTTAAAACCAGGATTTCGCCCAATTCTGGCAAAAAGACTGGGCTCGAAAGAGTTCAAAATGATCTATGACACTGGCGGCTCTAAATTGACGAAAAATATTCCCGTACTGCCGATTCAACGGCAGAAACTCGCCCTCCAAGATGAAGAAATTCTGCAACTAGCGCGCTGGGCTTGCCTGATTGAAGACCACTATTCGCAGGTGCGGGGAACGTACACGCCAATGGACATCGAGTGGGCCAAGGATGGCATCACTGACGAACTATTTATCGTCCAGGCCCGCCCGGAAACGGTACAATCTCAGCGGAGTCAGAACGTCCTGCGTAGCTATCACTTGCAGGATAAGAGTGAGGTGCTGGTGACGGGCCGCAGTGTCGGCGATTCCATCGGCCAAGGTAGAGCCACGGTAATTCTAGATGCTAACAAACTAGAGCATTTCCGAGATGGAGAGGTCTTGGTAACGGATAAGACTGACCCGGACTGGGAACCAATCCTGAAAAAAGCCAGCGCGATCGTCACCAACCAAGGCGGACGCACCTGCCACGCGGCGATTATTGCGCGGGAGTTGGGCATCCCAGCTATTGTTGGCTGCGGCAATGCCACAACTGTGTTGAAGGCAGGTCAAGAGGTGACCGTTTCTTGTTCCGAAGGCGAAGAAGGACAGGTTTATCAGGGTCTGCTGCCCTTTGAAGTTAAAGAGGTAAGGCTGGAAAACCTGCCCCGCACCCGCACGCAAATTATGATGAATGTGGGCAATCCAGCGGAAGCGTTTAGTCTGGCTGCTATTCCCAACGATGGCGTGGGGTTGACCCGGTCAGAGTTTATTATTGCCAATTACATCCAGGTGCATCCTCTGGCTCTGATTCACTTTGACAAGCTAGAGGATGAAGCTGTCAAAGCTAAAATCGCAGCTCTGACGGCACTTTATCAAGACAAGCCCCAATACTTCGTCGAAAAATTGGCGCAGGGGATGGGGATGATTGCTGCTGCCTTTTACCCCAAGCCGGTGATTGTGCGCATGAGTGACTTCAAGAGCAATGAATATGCCAACCTCCTGGGTGGTAAACAGTTTGAACCGAAGGAAGAAAACCCCATGCTTGGATGGCGGGGCGCTTCTCGCTACTACGATGAGCGCTACCGTGATGCCTATGCTCTAGAGTGTCAGGCGCTGAAGCGGGTGCGGGAAGAAATGGGTTTGACGAATGTAATCCCGATGATTCCATTCTGTCGGACGCCTGATGAAGGTCGGAAGGTGTTGGCCCAGATGGCGCTCCACGGTTTAGAGCAGGGCAAGAATGGGCTGCAGGTCTATGTGATGTGTGAGTTGCCCAGCAATGTAATCATGGCTGAAGAGTTTGGTGAGGTGTTTGATGGGTTTTCCATTGGTTCAAACGACTTGACTCAGATGACACTGGGTTTAGATCGTGATTCAGCCTTAGTTGCTCATTTGTTTGATGAGCGTTTCGCAGGGGTGAAGCGGATGGTAAAGATGGCGATCGCAGGGGCAAAGCAGAAGGGTCGCAAGATTGGCATCTGTGGTCAGGCTCCGAGTGACTACCCTGAGTTTGCCCAGTTTCTAGTTGAACAGGGGATTGACTCGATGAGTTTGAATCCAGATTCTGTGCTGAAGACGCTTCTAATGGTGGCTGAAGTGGAAGGCGTCAAACCCTAGTTTTGATATCCTCCCACAGCCAACTGCTTTGGCGGTTCTAAAATAGAAGCAGACACGCAGCCATTTTGCTAATTTCGCCGCTATGCGCTTTGCTCGTGCTCCATCGGAATCAGATGTATCACTACCCGCTGATTGAGAGCGCGAGCAATTTTTTGCAGCATTGAAAGGGAGTGTCCCTCGTAATCAGCATCTTCTAGTCGTGCAATCACAGGCTGTTTTGTACCGATGAGATCGGCTAGCTGTTGCTGCGTTAGTCCCGCCTTGGTTCTGGCTTCATAGATCAGCTGTGCCACATCAGCATTCACGGAAGCCTCTGCCACCATCTCTTGCAGCATAGGGTTGGTGCGATTGATTTTCTCAATGATTTTTAGCGCATCACTTGTCTTCGCCATCCTCTTCTTCCTGTGTGTAGGTATGAGCCTGTGGATTCTCCTCAACGAAGAATAAAGTGCGTGCAATCTAGGCCACAGTAGCTGGGTTAATGAGGCGATCGCTTCCCGACTAATGCCGATGATTGCCGACCAGTTAAAGCCAGCCCACGACCTGCAAGGCTTGTTTAAGGGCATTAGAAGAGGCAGATCGCAACCAATGGCTGCTATCAACATCGTTCCTTGCCCAACTGCGCAAGGTTTCCCCCTTTGAACCTGAGTTCGATGTAAGCGAATTGCCTCAAAGCACTCTCCCGTATGGTTTTTA
>CAXUIG010000250.1:0-9526 GCA_964250845.1 uncultured bacterium
AGAGCACACCCTTGGTAAGGGTGAGGTCACGAGTTCAATCCTCGTCACGGGCTTTTAAAACAACGAATTTACAAGGCTTTCAGGCTGGAGGATAGTACTGAAGCCGAAATTATACGTATCCTACGTTGTTGTTTAACTATGATTAGTCAGCGTGTTGCCAGAGGTAGCTTATGACGCAATTTCAATTTCGTCCTCCCATTCACTCATCGTTACGGCAAGTACGACCGACGATGTACGATTTGCCCTGTGAAGAACCAGAGGAGCCCGGTTTGCCTGATGAGTTTCATCACCTCCAACCGCAACTGCTCAGCCGCACATTGCGTCTGGCAGATTATCAGAACGATCGTTACTTCACAGCAAGTGACCTGAATCTTTACTATGACCCAGAGCATCTGCGGTGGCATAAGCGTCCCGATTGGTTTTTGGTGCTTGATGTGCCGCGACTTTATCGGCAGCAGGATTTGAGGAATAGCTATGTGGTGTGGGATGAAGGTTTTGCACCGACGGTGATTGTCGAGTTATTGTCGCCCGGACGCGAAGAAGAAGACTTGGGTGCCTTTGTCGATGAACGGATCGAGGCAGACGCTCCTGTGGAGTTGCCGCCTTATACAATCGAGGCGGATGAATCGGGCGTAAAGCCGCCGCACAAGTGGGAAGTTTATGAACAAATTCTGCAAGTGCCGTACTACTTAGTGTTTAGCCGTTACACGGATCGATTGCGGTTTTTTCAGTGGATCGAGGGACGGTATCAAGAACAGAAATTGGAAGCTGCGAATCCGAGAGCTTGGTTGCCTGCGCTCAATATTGGTTTGGGCATGTGGTGCGGAGAATTTGAGGGAGTAACTCGCGCTTGGTTGCGCTGGTATGACGCTACGGGTCAGTGGCTTTTAACCGATACGGAACTGGCTTACTCACAAGCGCTCAAAGCCCAAACCGAAGCGATCGCAGCGCAAACTCAATTACGGCAAGTCGCGCTAAATTTGCGGCAATCTGGCATGTCGATCACACAAGTGGCGCAACTGACCGCACTCTCTGAAGCACAACTTCGGGACTGGTTTGGGGGAGAATTCCTTTAAAACGGGTGCGGCAGGATTCGAACCTGCGGCTGGCGACTTAGAAGGTCGCTACTCTATCCCCTGAGTTACGCACCCAAATTAAACCCCTTGCTGTAAATGGGGGTCAATTCTAATATTGTATCTGTGCTTCCTAGTACGAGGCAACAGTCGAGACCAAATTGCCCTACCCTTGCTCCGGTTCCTCTGTGGCCGATGCCTTGCTCTTAATCATCGTTACAATGGTATCATTAGCCTTTCGGGGCAGACATCTTGCCCAGTCTTGGAGCAGGATTGTGGCATCAGTGTTCTGGCTCTGCTGATAAAGGTATTCTGGGTTTTCAGTGGAGTACTGATGCTCATTAGCACTTTTGTGGAATATAACATATCAAGCGGGTCTCGCCGCGCTGGTGGGCAAAGACGGCTTTAGGGAAAAGTGTAGTATGACTTTGAGAAAGATAACGGATTCTGACAAGCAAGAAATCCTCGACTTGTATCGACGTACAGGAGAAACGACCTCAACGCTGGCTGATCGCTATGGTGTCAGTAATTCCACGATTAGCCGCCTCCTAAAAAGTACGTTACCTGAGGATGAGTACGAAGTGCTGATCGCTTCAAAGCGTGCGGCGCGAACCTACCACCCAGACGCTGCGCAAACACCGCTATTCAGGGAGCTAGAGCTAGATGTGGCGGTTCCTGAGCCGTTGGTAGAGGTGGAACTCAGCCCAAAACCTGCCGACACCCCTGCTTCTTTACAACTGCGGCAAGGCTCCTCTGCTGCCTCTGAGCCAGAAAGGTCAACGCCAAGGGCAGAAACACAACTAGAACTCTTAGACATTCCAGCTCCTATACCAGCCCGGCTCCCCCGCCCGTTGAATCAGAGTGCGGGCAGCAACCGTTTGAGTCCACCTCAAATCTTAGACCCTCAGCCGTTGAAAATAGCAGCCCCGAGCCCCAGTCAGCTCGAGGAAGATGCGGGTGCACAAGCCAGCGCCGTAGCACAAATGCTAGGGGAATATCTGCTAGACGAGTCAGAAGAAGACGACTTAACGGATTTAGAGGACGATGAAGAAGAAGACGACCTAGACGATGAGGACGAACTGGATGAGTACACGCCTATAGTCAAAAGATCACTGCCAGCTCAAACTTTGGTTCAAGTCTTGCCGCTGTCGGAAGCTGCGCTGCCCAAAACTTGCTATCTAGTAATAGATCGCGCCTCAGAATTAATCACGCGACCGCTGAAGGACTTCGGCGAGCTGGGGCAGATTCCCACCCAAGAAGTCCAGGAGAGAACGCTGCCGGTGTTTGATAACCACCGGGTAGCGAGGCGTTTTTCGACCAAGCGAGACCGAGTGATCAAAGTCCCCGATAGCAAAATGCTCCAGAAGACTCGTTCCCATTTGCAAGCCAAGGGAATTACGCGGCTGTTGGTTGATGGTCAGGTCTATTCGTTGTCTACGATTTTGCCGTAAATTTGCTGCTAGTTAAACTAGAGAAGGTATCACTTACACCAGGTTCAAGGATGGATAGGAATGCTGACAAAAGCTAGCTATGGTGTAGTGTTGGTCACAGCTGCTTCACGGCAGGAAGCGGAGGCAATAGCTATTGCCCTGGTTCAATCCCATCTGGCTGCTTGTGTCAGTTTGTTGCCGATCCACTCCATCTACACTTGGGAAGGCGAACTGCACCAAGAGGAAGAGTGGCAGTTGCTGATTAAAACTGATCTGGCACAATTTCAGAGGTTGGAAACCAAAATTAGAGAATTCCACTCCTACGAAGTGCCGGAAATCATCGCGCTTCCTCTTGTTGCCGGTTCTCAACCTTACCTCAAGTGGGTTCACGAGCACATGTTAAAATCATCATAATCATCGCAATATCGACTGGTTTACCGGAGAAGAAAGCGGCGACTGGGCTGTTTCTAATTTTCCTAGCGGCGATAATCGATGCGTGAAAAGAAATTCCTTTACAACTCCAATGGTAAAATATTCAACTCCCACTCCCGCTAGCCGCAAGCCTTCTAAGGTAGAAGGTCTGAAGGAACGTAGTAACTTTTTGCGTGAACCGGTGGCAACTGAGATCCTTCAGGATACAAATCACTTTACAGAAGACGCGACTCAGATTCTGAAGTTTCACGGCTCTTACCAGCAGGACAACCGGGACAATCGGGTCAAGGGGCAGGAGAAGGACTACCAATTCATGCTACGGACGAAGAATCCGGGTGGGTTTGTGCCGCCGCAGCTGTATCTCACGTTAGATGGGCTGGCTGGGGAATATGGGAACAATACGTTACGAGCGACGACAAGGCAAGGTTTTCAACTGCATGGGATTTTGAAGAAGAATCTCAAGGCAGCACTCGCAGCCATCATCAAAAACATGGGTACGACGCTGGGCGCTTGTGGTGACCTCAACCGCAATGTAATGGCTCCCCCGGCTCCTTTCAAGAACCAACCAGAGTATCAGTATGCTTGGGAATATGCCAACAACATCGCTGAGCTGCTGACTCCTCAGACAGGTGCTTATTACGAAATTTGGTTGGATGGGGAAAAGGCAATTAGCGCCGAAGAAAACCCAGAGGTGGTAGCGGCGCGGCAACGCAATGGCACGGGGACGATCTTCGATCACAGCGAGGAACCGATCTATGGCACTTATTATATGCCCCGCAAGTTCAAGTGTGCCGTGACGGTACCGGGGGATAACTCGGTTGATTTGTATTCCCAAGACCTCAGTCTGGTAGTGATAACTAATGACCAGAAAGAGCTAGAAGGGTTTAACGTCTTTGCTGGTGGTGGACTAGGGCGCACACATAATAAAGAGGAGACGTTTGCTCGTCTAGCTGACCCGATTTGTTATGTAGCCAAAGATGATGTCTATGACCTAATTAAGGCGATTGTAGCGACTCAGCGAGACTACGGCGATCGCACAGATAGGCGTCACGCTCGCTTGAAATACCTGATCCACGATTGGGGTGTTGACAAGTTCCGCTCAATGGTAGAAGGATACTTTGGGAAACCGCCCGAAGCCTTCAAGCCGCTGCCAGAATTTAAGTACGAAGACTTCCTGGGTTGGCACGAACAGGGAGATGGGAAGCTTTTTCTGGGGATATCGATTGAAAATGGTCGAATTAAGGATGAAGGCTCGTTCCAAATCCGAACCGCACTGCGGGAAATTGTGCAGCAGTTTGCTCTACCAATCCGGCTGACACCGCACCACAACGTAATTCTCTACGAGATTGAACCTGACAACCAGCAGGCTATTGAGCAAATTCTTGTTGGCTACGGTGTTCAAGCCGATCCATCTACCCTTAACCCCTTGGTACGGTATTCGATGGCTTGCCCCGCCCTGCCCACTTGTGGCTTGGCGACTACTGAATCGGAACGGGTAATGCCTAGCGTCCTAAAGCGAATTGAAGTGCTTCTGGATAAGGTGGGCTTGGAACAGGAGCATTTTGTGGTGCGGATGACCGGCTGCCCCAATGGTTGTGCTAGACCATATATGGCAGAACTAGCATTTGTGGGGAGTGCCCCGGAGACTTACCAGGTTTGGTTGGGTGGTTCAAGTAACCAAACCAGACTGGCACAAACCTATCTGGAAAAAATGCACCTCAATGACCTAGAGGCAGAACTGGAGCCGGTATTGGTTTACTTCAAACACTCCCGCCAGTTGGAGGAGAAGTTCGGAGACTTTTGCGATCGGGTTGGCCTAGAAGCAATCCGGGATGCGGCTACTTTTAAGTAGGGCAGAAAAGAAAATAGTGGCTCAGCTACAACGACTAGCGATCGCACCTTCCCAGCTGCAAGACGAGAAAATTATTGTCTTGACCACCCAGCAACAGCATTACCTGGGAAACGTCTTGCGCTTGGGGAGTGGCGATCGCTTTATTGCGATGGATGGACTGGGGCAGTCTTGGCTGGCTCAGTTGGGAGGGGGAGAGGCGCAAATTTTAGAGCCGATTCAGATTCAAACCGAGTTGCCGGTAGCGATTACGCTAATGGTGGCATTGCCAAAGGGAAACGGATTTGAGCAAGTGGTTCGCTACTGCACCGAGTTAGGGGTGGTAGTAATTGCCCCAGTAGTGAGCGATCGCACCCTACTGTTGCCCAGTCCCCAAAAGCTAGAACGCTGGCAACGCATCGCCCAAGAGGCAGCTGAGCAATCAGAACGCCAAGTTGTTCCAACCATTTTAGCCCCGGTTCCTTTTCGCAGAGGTCTTTCAAGCCAGAAGCAGCCCCAGCGATATATTTGCGTTGCTCGCGGCAACCATCCCCCTTTACTGGGTTGCTTGCGTGCCTCCATCCTAGGTGCCATCATCATTGCCACTGGTCCAGAGGGGGGATGGACAGCTCTGGAGGTAGAGGAAGCGATCGCTGCCGGATTCCAACCCGTTTCTTTAGGTCGTCGCATTCTCAGAGCGGTCACAGCTCCGGTAGTTGCCTTATCTGTGGTGGCAGCAGCACTTGAAGAGTTATAGAAAAACAGGGAACATCGAGCCCCCTGTTTTTCCCCTCTTTCATCCCGATGTCTAAAAACATCGCTATGCTCTTTTTATCGCCCAGAGCTTCCCGACGGCAAAGCTGAATATCCTTAGACTCAGCCTGGATTTCTGACCTGACGCGCCATGTCCAGAAAAGAATTCATATTTGGACCCGGACGACGACGACCGTTTGAGCTTGTGGACGGAGCGAGATATTTTGGAGCAAACGTGGTTTCAGTTGGATTCTGACCGTTAGCGCTTGCCGCCAAGGCTTTTGCGGGTTTGGCGGGTTCAGCCTTAACTCCCTTGGCGGTTTGAACTAGCTCAACTTTGACTGGTTGAGCTTCACGAGCTGGTTCCGGGGTTTTAGCAGACTCTGGTTTGGCTGGTTGAGCAGGGGCATTAGATGCTGGAGTTTTTGCCGCTGCCCCATTGGCTTGTTGTTTAGCTTCAACAGGCTTCTGCTCATCGGTCTCGTCAAGTTCCATGAAGTAGCCGTTACTCTTGCGAGGTTTGGGAGTAGCTGCTTTGATGCTGGGCTGATCTTTCTCAGACTTCTTCCCACCCAAAAGCCCAGTTAAGAAAGATAGAATCCCGCTAAATAAGTTTTTGATAAAATCGAACATTTTAACTGCTCCTGGCATTGATCTAACAAACTTTTCCTTGGCCTAATTTTTGCCGCGCCACCCGGTTCATATGACGGCGCTCTTCACACCGGGGGAAATTTCCTGAAAGTCTTTCATCCAGCCTACTGGCACCTGCATGCAATCAGAGTTTATTATCAAATTCTCCCAGTTGCTAAGACAAGATTTTTAGATGTTTCTTCACAAAAATTTACAGGCTTAAGATTTATAGTACTAATACTTAGCGTTTTTGAGATAGACAGGCTACAAACTCGTTTATAAAAAGTTACATTTTTTAAATAAAATGGCAGAAGCTTGCTGTAAAAGCAGCAGCAAGGTGAAAGGACGTAATTTATTGAGGTCTTTTGCAAGCAGTCAGCCAAAAACACGATGAACAGTTTAAAGCACCGCAATCCCGTGTTGTTAGTTCACGGAATGAACGATACAGGGGCTATTTTCCATAAAATGGCCCCCTACCTAACCCAGATGGGTTGGTCTGTGTACGACCTGGATCTGATCCCCAGCAATGGTGAACTAGGTCTTGACATACTGGCAAATCAAGTTGTTGATTATATCACTGCCACCTTTCCACCAGAACAACCTTTGGATATAGTCGGCTTCAGCATGGGAGGGATTGTGAGCCGCTACTATGTCCAGCGGCTGGGGGGGATTAAACGCGTTCAGCGATTGATTACGTTAGCTTCTCCTAATCAAGGCACCTGGACTGCCTACTTTCGCCCTGGCTCCGGTTGCCTTCAGATGCGCCCTGGCAGTGCTTTCTTGCAGGATTTGAATCAGGATGCAGTGATGCTGGAGCAGCTAAATTTTACGTCTATCTGGACACCCTTTGATTTGATCATTGTGCCATCAATCAGTTCAAAAATGCCTGTAGGTGAAGACGTGCAGGTGCCAGTCTTAGGTCATGCCTGGATGCTGACAGACATATGGAGTCTGGATGCTGTAGCGGTGGCGCTATCCGTTCCACTCAAGTCAGAACGCCAAGTCGCGTCTCGCTAGGAGAATCACCAATGCTGGCATAGTCACGACTGCCAAAAATCGCCTCAGCATAACGGTAATACTTAAATTCCATCAAGTTATAGAATGGGTCTGCTAAAAAGAAGGTGCGATGCTCCGTCGGCAGACCAGGAAAGCGGTGTTTGGGTTCCTCTGTAAATTGCAGTTGCTGCTGTTGCGCCCGTTCTAGTAAGCTCTCCCAGTCGCTTTCTAAGGTAAAAATCAACCCAAAGTGTCTGGGATAGATGCCCCGTTGCGGTGTCAGGGGCTCTTTGGTGACGTGACCCACCAGTTGATGACCGTATAGATTGAGAATGAGGGCATGATGGGTTTCACGACCGGCGGTGCAACCCAGTCCATCGACATAAAATGCTTTTGCCTGGGCAACGTCGGTAATGGGAAAGGCCAGATGAAATAAAGTTTGGTTCATAGCTTGTGTCTAGGAGGCTTGTAGTTGATGCTTTCTACAATTTATACTCTGAATCCTTGGCTGGTTGCAGTGGGGTTGAATACAGTTTTATTAGCGCTCGGCTGGAGTGCTCCCACCAAGTTACTCACTCCAGCTGGGCTATTGCACGGCTGGTTGCTGGGTGTCCTGGTTTGGGGCAGCTTGGGCTGGCAGGGATATTTGGTGGTGTTGTTCTATTTTATCGTGGGCTCTGCGGTGACGCGCGTCGGTATGGCTCAGAAGGAGGCAGAGGGGATTGCCGAAAAACGGTCTGGAGCGCGGGGTCCAGAGAATGTCTGGGGTTCTGCTCTGACTGGGGCAATATGTGCAGTGGGGACGCTGGTGGTTCCTGCCCTTGAGGTAGAACCGCGATTGATTACCTCTCTACTGCTGTTGGGCTATGTGGCAAGTTTCAGTACTAAACTCTCAGACACTTGCGCCAGTGAGGTAGGGAAAGCGTATGGTCAGCGGACGTTTCTCATTACCACTCTCCAACCTGTGGCGCGAGGCACAGAAGGGGCAGTGAGTTTGGAGGGGACGTTGGCTGGGGTGGTAGCATCAGTTGCTTTAGCACTGGTAGGTTCGGCAGTAGGTCTAATCGACCTGCTGGGAGTGGTCTTTTGTGTGCTAGCGGCTTTTATTGCCACCAACTTAGAAAGTGTAATTGGTGCAACGCTACAAGCCAAGGTAGGCTGGCTTACGAATGAAGTGGTAAATTTTTTGAATACTTTGATTGGTGCGATCGCAGCAGTGCTAATGGCATTGGCATGGCACTGGTATAGTTTACGGACTTAATCTTCTTTTGGCTCAAAACCCATTTGTAAAATTACTGGCAGTCCACCGACTGTCCGATATTTTTTTATACAGTTAATTTCCTTCCCGTTGGTGGGGGGTATCAATCCCCCACTTTTTGCTCAAACAGAAATATATACAATTTTTTTTTTGACGAGGCTTCAGGATATGAGTGAGGATAATAATAATCTTGTTGCTAAATATAGTATGCTACAAGGAGTAATAAATGTTAATTCACAATTTATAGTCTGCTTATCGGGTGTTGCATCAACTCATTCAATTAATGGCATCAGGTGAAGCGGTATCTGTGATACCACAAAAACGTGAAGTGACAACTCGAGAGGCTGCTGAGCTTTTGAACGTACCACGACCCTTCTTAATCAAGCTACTAGAGGAGGGAAAGATACCTTATACCAAGGTATGGTTACATCGATATATTCGCTCTGAAGATGTAATGACATACAAAAAACAGCGAGATGCTACACGTAACAAGGCATTGAGTGAGTTAATACAGATGAGTCAGGAGGAGGGATTTTACGATGATGAGATGATCAACGAACAGGATAGCTGAGTTGTGTTTCCCGTTCTTCTCGACTCGTGCGTTATATTCCCTATGCCTCTACGGGATACTCTGCTTTGCGCTGCCGAAGACTATCTATATTAGCCTTATTGGTCACAGGAAATTCTTGATGGTGCTACTCGTAACCTTATAAAGACAGGAAGAATGACAAATTCACAAGCACAGCGTTTTAAAGCGAAAATCAGAGACGCTTTTCCCGAAGCGATGGTTGATGTGTCTAGAGATCTGGTTGAAATGATGACAAATCATCCAGATGATCGCCATGTTGTTGCTGAAGTCACATAGTTGTTAGGGCGGAAGTCATAGTTACCTCCAATCTCAAACACTTCCCCACAAAGTCTTTTGCACCTTGGGGCATTGAAGCACAGCATCCAGATGTTTTTCTCACTTACCTCTACGAACGCTCGCAAGATTTAATGGTTCAACTCATTCAGCGGCAGTCCAAAGCTCTTAAGCAACCATCTTTGAGTGTTAGTGAATTGCTCGATAAGTTATAGCGGTTTTCAAATGGGTGAGGTACAGTAACAGCAGTGGGCAAACCAACCG
>CAXUIG010000251.1:0-288 GCA_964250845.1 uncultured bacterium
TATATTTCTGATTGGGTTTCCTTTCACCTTATTTCCCCAGGTTTTTGTTATTAAGTAATCTCTAATTTAACTTTGTATCCGTTAAGTTTCCATTCAACTAATTTCCCCAGCGAGTGGGGAGAGTCTACCATCTTGAACCATGACATACGAATACAGATGCAGTTTCCATTCAACTAATTTCCCCAGCGAGTGGGGAGTAGAGAAGCTAGTCATCTGCAACTCAGATATTCACCATGAGATTCAATTCAACTAAATTCCAAATCGAGTGTGTAGTAAATCGAAAAATAA
>CAXUIG010000251.1:298-9497 GCA_964250845.1 uncultured bacterium
TTCTTTGTTTCCATTAAACTAATTTCCCCATGGTGTTGTGTGTTATTTCCATGCCTTGCAGCCGGATGATCCCTATGTGTTTCCATTCAACTAATTTCCCCAGCGAGTGGGGAGCAACCACTTTTTTACAAGCCAACTGAAGGGATTAGGGAGTTTCCATTCAACTAATTTCCCCAGCGAGTGGGGAGTATTCCTGATGAATATTGGAGCTAGAAATTGATTTGTTTCCATTCAACTAATTTCCCCAGCGAGTGGGGAGGATGTACTAGCTAACTCAGTAGAGCGCGTTGCGATTGTTTCCATTCAACTAATTTCCCCAGCGAGTGGGGAGACTCTTGATATCGAGCTATTCCTATCTGCTCTTAGGTTTCCATTCAACTAATTTCCCCAGCGAGTGGGGAGCACAACAAGCGTCAACGGGCGCAGGAGATGTTCTTAGGTTTCCATTCAACTAATTTCCCCAGCGAGTGGGGAGGCTGAATATGGCTATCCCTATCCTTTGTATCCGTTAAGTTTCCATTCAACTAATTTCCCCAGCGAGTGGGGAGAGCTTCTATTGAAACCCTTATCTGGCCTAATGTCCAGAGGGGGTTTGCGAACCTTCCCGATTTTGTGGCTACATCTTACCCCAACTAGCCCAATTAAAACTACTGAAAGCCTTATCCAGCAAGTCATCGAGGCTCACAATAAAATAATCAGCCTTTCGGTCATTTGGCGTGAGCCTCGCAAGCTACTAGATAATCACCGACCTTGGTAGCTCTGTAACTAGTGGTCCTACCCCCCAAGTCTCCACTTGCCCCAGTGTATGCCGTGACAGTGGATAAAAACGCACGTTATCTTCCTCTAACTTGACCTGCTTAGTCAGCCTCTGGCGTAGTTCATTATACTTTAACTGAGGCAATACACACTCAAATACAGAATATTGAACGCGGTGTTCATATCCTTCCAACAAATCAGACACTTTCTTGCGGCGTTTGTCGCAGGGAATGTCATAAACCACAACATAAAATAGCATGAACTAGCGAATATGATAGGGTTTATAGAGTTGGATAGGGTCATAGACAAACTGCTTGAATGCCTTAACCTGCTGAGTCAGCCAATCCCATTTAGGTTGTTTCTCTCAGATTTTCCTGCTGCAATGACACGTAGCACCCTTGTTGGGAAACATAGAGAGTACGCATTATTGCCACTGCTCCAGCTCATCAATATTGTAAGTGCGAATCTGAGAACGGCGGAAACAAATGATAGCTGGGATCATGGTTGATAGGAGGTAATCGCTTCTTTCAACTCTTCATGTACTTGAAACATCAAACTAACTTCAGACAAAGAAGCAAAATCTAGGCTAGACAAGAAATTGAGACATCCTAACACTCGGCTTTCCCATTCTTTTTGATTCGATGTATCCCAAGCCCAGAAAACTTCATCCTTTCCTAACCCCAGCAAGCGATGGAACAACTGGTTACGCCAAAGTTTGGCCACCTCCCAGAATTTGATAATATCTTGGGATTGCTTGTAAGCTGGCTTAGCTTGCTGCACCAAATTATCTAAAGCGGTTCCATAAAGGGGAATTTCAGCTCCCCCCTTAAATTCATTTAGATATGTTTGTAAACCTGGGTGACGAGCAATGGATTTTTTGATCAGAGGAACCTTGCCTCTGGAAATATTGTCCGGGCGATCGCGTAACACAACATCATCAGGGAAAGTATAAATTGCCCACTCACTCATCAGCCCCTCGACCGCTCGGAATGTGTGGAACAGCGCCTCAACTGTATTGCCTTGCTTAAAGCGTGTCGCCCCCAAATAAGCCGCTTCATAACTAGTCCACCACCACTGCCGAGAGCGAGTGAGAGCCAACTCTCCTAATGCTTCAACAAACCCTTTAAAATCAGCTTGATTCCATTTTGTTGCCGCTTCGACCAGTATCTTTACGCGCAGAATCACCTGACCATTTGGATCACTTGCATCAGCCCCTCGGTAATAAGATCTTAAAGTTCTGCCTATCGCTTCATAGTCATAGCGTTGTAGCAGTGCTAAGGCTTCTCTCTGCTTGCGATCCCACAGATAATTTGTACCTTTAAATGGGATAGTGTACTCAGAGGGTTTTCCCTGACAATTGGCCTCATCATCCTTAATAAAATCGTAAAACAGGGTATCTTCCCCAAAGCGACTTAAAGCCGTCACTCGTCCGGCTTCCGAAAATGCTCCTACCCCGCCTTTGACACATAGTAGAATTGGCGTACCTTCTTCCTGGATGGCAGCAATATGTTGCCAAGTTTGTTTCCACCAGTGGAACATCGCCTCAAAATCCGCAGGGTTCCCCCCGTCTCCACCTTGGAGAATTACTTTGGTAGGAACTTTGTAGTGGTTTTCAATCCACAGCTTGATGATTTCTGCAGCATAGATCGTGTCCTTGTCTCGATATTTGACTAGTTCTGCCTGGTCAGTAGCTACCAGATAAATCTGTTTCAAATGTTTGTGCTCATCTTGCAATAGTTTGCCCAAGATGATGGGCTGTAGTTGCTTTTGGTAGTACTCCCAGTTTTTTTGCAGATATTTTGTCAATAAACGAAAATCACTCTTTTCTAGCTCCAGTTCCATCTGAACAAGGGCTTGCTCACTAATGCTGTCACCATTTGGGGCGCGGTCGTTTCCTAAATTGAGCCACTCGTTGGAAGAAACACGGAAGGCTAAATCACGAGTGCCAATTGTGGCAACTAAAATAGATTTCTTTTTGGACATTTTTGAGTTATATTTAGGTAAGTTTGGTTAGAATAAACCCTAAAGTTAAATCTGAGTAGATGGCTTAACACCAAACAAATGTAAGGCATCTTTTGTTTGAACCATTTTGTCTAAATCTATGAGAAAGGATGAGCGCAGATGGTTAGATTGTGGCGTTTGCTCCCCCATAAATAAGCAGACAATCTCCTGACAATCTGTGTCCTGCTGCTGATTGGGAATATTGACCCGCTTGATAGTTACCCAAGAGCAATGAGAATTGCCACCCGCACCAGCAGCATCACCGCCCACATCCTGTTTTCGCTTATAAGTTGGTTGGTAAATTAGCTCCATTCCTGCCCCACGGGTCGATTGTGCATCAATTTGTTCTTGCCAGCTCAGTTCACTACGAGCCAGTGGTTCTTCTACTGGCCCCGGAACGGCATAAACCGCACAAGTTTGGGGTGAGAATACTTCAGCTGAGTGTAATGGTGTTGATATGACTCGCTCAGGCCACTGACATCGTGCCGCTTCTAGCCAGTCTTGGTAGGCTTGCATCCAGTTAGCTGATTTGAGCGGTAAACTATACAGCTTGATTTCTGTCTGTGTTGAGCCTGGTTTTCTAATTTTATGCTTCAGAGTCAGATAAGTCCCTCGTGCCGCTTCCCTGCCGTTGTTCATGTGAAAAATATGCAAGGGACGACGCCAACCGCGTCCGACACCGCCAACCATTACCGCAATTCGGATAATGGGCAAAATAATTTTATTGAGGATCTCACTAGGGGCACTAACTTCCAGCTTTCCTTCCCAGGTGTAAAAGTAGGGTCTATCTTCAGAGCAATCAGCCCATGTCCTTCCTTTGACCAAACGCATTCGCACACAGCCCTTGCGACTTTTTTTGTCTGGTTCTGACCCCAGTGACCCTAGCAGTTCTCCCACCGTTGTTTGGGCATCCGGTTTCGACATCACTCCCAGCAAGAAACGCAATACCCAAGAGCGCAACCACCCGCGCCAGTGAGAGGGACGCAACTCTACTTTGTCTGTAGTTGGTCCATAGCATCCTTGGCTTTTGAGGCTAAATTCAAACTGCATAACCTTATAGCCAGGGTCAAGGGCTAGTTTAGGGGCATTGTTAGCTTTGACAGTGCCATAGCCAGAAGCTGTACGACTGCCAACGCCATAGAGACTTAGCGCCTGCTGTACCCAACCCCAAACCTCTTCTACCTCTTGCTCAGTAGCTCGCCCTGGAATACCTCGAATCGCCACCGTCACAGCTATCGATTCGTTACCATTTCCTAGCGTGTAGAGCGCTAGGGGTTTAGGTTTGCCATTGTGGTAAACCTGGAAATCCTCTTGAGGATTGACAATATCCAGGGCGAGTTGGGTAGCTTCATCTGGCCAAGCATCGAGAAATTCAATTTTCCCAGCACTGATTGTGTCGTTGTCTTGATACCCCAGTAGCTTATACATTCTCGACCGAATCTCTGGTCGTTGTTTTGCCCAAGCCCTGACGATTCCTCGAATAGAAGACCCTGGAATATATCCGTTCAGGGGGAGATAGCGCGATCGCTCTCGGATATCTTCTTTGCGATCGTGACGAGGCTGCCAAGCACCGCTAGGTTCCCCGGCTGAAACGATGGTTTCCCGATCCCGGTGGGGAAAGGAACCTACCTTGGCACGCCACTGAAGTGTAAACGTGTCTTTTCTGAACAATCCAGACTGCAATTCGCCTGAGGGCAATAGCTTTGCTTCACGCGCCTGATGTTGCTTCTCCAGCAGTTCAATTAACAAAGGTCCAGTGTACATCAGTCCTCCTGATAATAGGCTCTTGCCCAGAAATTCCAGTGATTTGCCAAGATGAGAGACTGACGCCAAAGTGCCATATATTTGGCTGGCTGGTTTCTAGCTATTTGCTCAACCTGCTTCATCAGATCTTGACGATTCGGAAGGTTATCTTTATCAATCAGTTGCCCCAGCAACGATTGCCAAACTGGAACAGTTCGCTTGCGTGTCTCGTTATTTTCTTGAGCATTAGACTGATTCAAATAGCCAACAGCCGAGAGCAAACCAAATACTATTAGATGCTGAGATAAGCGCAAAACAGCATTAAGGTCATTTTTGTCTAACTTCTGCTTGTTGTGGTCTATGTACTTTTGAATGTGGGCATAAGCATCCAAACTAATCTGTTCTGGCTGCACTCCATGAGGTGCTAAAGATAAAATCTCAGCCTTAGCCCCAACGTCAGGTGTTGAATTTGCTATGTTTTCTGTTGTGGATGAATTGTTATGAGCGACTGAATTAGGGCTAGAAGAACTATTTCTAGATTTGTTAAATTGAAAGAATTTTTGCTTCTTACTACTCACCGCGAACCTCCTAAATTTTTAGAGCTTTTCTCAGACTTGGCAAATGTAAAGCTATTATTATTAACCCAGCTTTGCACCCAGCCTCGTCCCACATTGGCTTGCCCACCCACTTGCAACAGACCTTGAATAACACTCATCAATAGGTCATGCTCGTCAGAAGTGACAGGGTTTTCTTTCAGCAAGCTGTAACCCCAAGTAAAATACAGGATAGTGTCTCTGGGGATACAAACATCAGTCCAGAATACTTCAGCAGAACCACCTCGAATTTCTCCCTCTTCTCCACTTTTAGCCTCCTCAATTTTGTTGCGAACTTGTGTCCACAGAGAATGCTCCATTAAAACTTGAAAATCGGCATCTGGCAGGACAAGGCAGCTCTTTTCCCAGGTGGGTTGAACAGCATTGCTCAGTGAATCGGGCCAAGTGGAGAGCGCGATCGCCTGTTTCTGGTCATTTTGTAGAGCTTTCACTGAGATCTGAGCATCGGCTACTACATAAGTCCCCGCTTGAGTCCCCACTGGATAGTCGGGAAACAGCACTGCCGGTAACTGAGCAACTATTGCATGGTCACGAATCAGAGAGTGACAGCTAACCCAGGTAAACACATCCTTGCCACCGTTCATAGACATGGTTCGCATGGGTACCCAGAGCAAACGGGCATCGCCGAACCAGACTTGATGCACTCCCATCTGCCCATCCCCATTCAACTCCTTGCCAAACAGGTTATCGCCCGCCTTAGGGTTAAGCAGTGTTACCGAATCTCTGAGGCTACCGCGTAATGAGGAACCAGGGGCATAGGGGAAATTAGTATGTACCTCGCGGGCAATTTCTAAGATGTTGCCCAAGTCACCTTCACCACCGCAGTGAATTGGGGCTAGGCTGTATAAATATCCAATCCGAAAGTTAGTCATTTTTCTCCTCTTATCCAAAGTAATTCTGAATAACCTAGATGTCGTAAGCGTCTGGCCTTTTCTAAAGCTGGTGTTGGCTTAGCGTCTTCTGAGTCAGCAAACAAGGCTGTTGGTTGATTCAGGTAATAAACACTACCTGAAGGTGCAGCAAACACTTGAGGTGCAGGAATGCTGCTATTGTCACGATCATCACGAATGCGACAACTAATTGGCACCGGCTTTTCTGTCGCCACACTTACTAAATGCCCCCGCCGCTGAGTGCCATTACCTGGGTTAGCTAAATCCCACTCCCATGGCCAAGCGCGACACATAGCCTTGCCACCATCGTGCTTACGCTCAAATACTCCCAGCGTCACGAGGTAAGCCAGAGATTTGCCTCCTTTGCGGAAGTTGTCTTGAGACAGGTGCTTGATTGTGTCCCATTGACTCTTGAGTTTGTCGCACCGATGCAAGATAGCTCTATGCCCTTCTCCTCCCAGACGTACTGTGTCTGGGGTGGTCAGGAGCTGGTCAATGCCAATTGCCAAACTCCACCCTGAACACAGTCGAATCCCATTTTCCACAAAATACCCATCCGCATTTTTTACTTGGCGTGTCCCTGACTGCATAGCATTGTGAGGGCGAGTTTCCACTTGCCAAGGCTTGACTTCTGCTTCATCTTGTACCCTCCAGTCATCTAGCTCAATTTGCCCATGTTGCAGATATTTTTCCACCACGTCAGATGGCAGATATTGGCGGTATTTGCTTCCTTGTTCCGTCGATATCTCTGCCTGATCAGGTTGGCCAAATGATGGTTTAATTAAGGGACACGGTTGGTGGTAGTTCCACAACATTTGGTGCAAGGGTGAATGTTCATCCCAAGCCAAAGGCATCAAAGCAGTTGAGCCGACATATCCCAGGGGACGGGGGAAATATAGCCGCTGGTTGTGGCAGAGAAAGGGGCCGGTTAACTGAAAATCAGCTTTTTGTCCGAGCAGTCCTCGCAAAGCACCAGCGATCGCGTGACCATTAGGCGGAAATACACTACCTGCCCAGGCTCTCGCACCAGGAGAAAAGGGCTTGGCATCTCGCAATAGCAAGACATCTAGGGGTGTTAAAGTGTACCAGTACATGCAAGATGCTCTCCGAATTTGATGTCGCGGTTACGCAAAACAAATGCCGCAAGCTTGAGCCAGTTTTGGATTTCACGCTCCCGCTCCAAATTGTGCGTATTTTTCCATAGTTCATGCACAAATACTTCTAAGTAAGATTGGAAATTGTTTTTAGCAGTCTCATCCTCCTGGAACACGTCACGGCGGATGCAGAATGCCCGAGTCCAAGGTGCGATCGCATCTTCTATTGGCACTGGATGTTGACTCCAAACGGTAGCAGCCTGCTCGAAAATGGCGCTTTCTAGTCCCTGGCTGTGATTCAAGAGCGATCGCCACTGGTTAAACACATCAAACTTAGCGGTAGCCTTCAAAATGTTGCCATTGCCATACAGAACACGAATCTGCACTGCATCTTTTTTATTCCCAGTAGGAGACTGGTGTTCTTTAGCTTCATCCTCGCAAGAGCGAAGGTTTTCTATCGCGAGTGCCATTGGCACAGAATGATGAGCAATGACAATGCCAAAGCTAATCGTAGCTAAGTGACCCATGGTGAATAGGGGTCTAGCTGACAAATCCACTGGTAACTTTTCACCCTGCCAACGCCAATAATCTCCTTCACTCTCAAACTCGTCGTGCGGGTCATTAGCCCCTTGGAAGCATTGGCGAAGATCCCATAGCCAACTATCCCACTCCCATAAATTGGTATAAGCTAGAACATCATCGCCACCGCTGTAAATTAGCCGTCCTGCGTAACGCTTCTCTGTTAGGTAAGGTACTAGGTGATTGGAAAAGTCTAGTAGGGCACGACACAGAGCGTTGTAAGTAGCTGGCCCCATGCGCTTCTTTTCGTTAAGAAACCCTTTAAATGAGGTTTGCAATTCCTCTGGTAGTTCGTCTATTTTGGACAGCAGTGCATCGGGGATGTATTCCCTATAGGTTTTGAGTGGTGTACCTTTGAGCCAGTTGCTCATCCCATCACCATCCCCTGCTGCTAACACATACCAGTCGGTGGGATTATTCCCAGGGGGAAATCGTTTGCCAATAAACTCTCGCAGTTGACCCAGTTCTTCCCTAATTGCCTCCTGTTTTTGAGATTGGGTCAAAGGCTGGTTTGGCTTGCGGTGAGTTGGCTGGAAGTCTTCAATTAGCCAAGCGGCATTGAGTAATCGGGGATTTAGCCATTCTTTGTGTTCTAGTTTGGGAATGCCCCAGGGTTGATGGGCAGGGGCATCCTCACCCTGATGCACCCAGGGGAAGCGATCGCAAATTTCCTGACACACTTTAAGATAAAAAGTGTTCGCCTCTGGGTGTTTCAGCAACCAACCAGCCACACCCGAACTCAAATCAGGGTAAAATAAATCTAATCTGGCTTTGTGTTTTTCAGGTTGTCTAGGGTACAAAACCTTTGGCAGAACTCGGTGTAATCCCCGCTTGAGAACTTCTGTGGCATTGAGTTGTTCAATGCCATCAAATAACCCGGCTTGGTTTGACCACAGTTTGGCAGTTTCCCCTTCAGCAGTCCAATCCGGCCCCGAATGTACTACTGGTCCAATGCCTGAAACAGTAGAGCGAGGGCCAAAAGCAGTGGGCAGTTGCCAAGTGCGGACGTTTTTGACGGCATTTAGAGTCAATCGAGTCTGGTCAAAGATATTCCCCCACCACGAACCCACATTGAGATTGGGCTGCTTGGCTTTGTATTGGGTAGTGGTATTGCGATCGCGCCAATCTTCTTTCAGGGCAGATTCATAAATTGCCTTGAAGAACTCAGCTTCAGATTTCACAAATAAATGTTCTTGAGGACGAGCAAATTCGTTTTGCTGCTGCTGCCAATCTTGATATTGGTTGAGCTGACGAGGAGACTGGTGCAATTGGGCTTGGTGAACACCGATAGGTAAAGCCACCCAGTATGTTTGCCATTGTGCTTTCAGCCAATCTTCCCAAGTATGGCGGTTGAGATTGGGCATCCATGGAGTGCCACTTTGTAGGTCATTGAGTACGTCGTCTGCTAGCCGCAGCCATTCTGCTGTCAAAGTTTGTTCTGCCTGCTGCATCGCCGTTAGAACAGGATTTGGTAATCCTGAATAGTAATGGTCAGGATTGCAGTGACGCATTGTAGTGATGC
>CAXUIG010000252.1:0-9475 GCA_964250845.1 uncultured bacterium
GAACTCGTGACCTCACCCTTACCAAGGGTGTGCTCTACCACTGAGCCACACGGGCGGAAATATGTTAGTTTTGACTTTTGAGCTGGGTTTATTCACCTCAAAAATCATAACACAACCATTACAACTGGAAGTGGTGGGCCGAGCTGGATTTGAACCAGCGTAGGTGATAACCAGCGGATTTACAGTCCGCCCCCATTAACCACTCGGGCATCGACCCATTTGTGCCACGACTTATTATGTTAGCACAACTAACCCAGAAGTTCACCAGTTTCTTGTAAAGAATGCAAGCGCCGATAAATCCCTTCGCGACACAACAGTTCAGCATGGTTGCCCACTTCCACAATCTGTCCCTGGTCGAGAACCACAATTTTATCTGCCTCCCGAACAGTACTGAGCCGGTGGGCAATGATAATGGTGGTGCGGGTGCCAAGAATCGAGCGCATCGCCAGCTGAATTGAACGCTCAGACTCGTAGTCGAGGCTGGAGGTGGCTTCATCAAAGATCAAGACATCTGGGTCAACCAAGAGCGATCGCGCAATTCCCAGTCGCTGCCGTTGCCCACCAGACAACCGCATACCCCGCTCACCCACAACGGTGTAGTAACCTTGAGGCAGATGCTGAATCACTTCATCCACTCTCGCAATCCGGCAGGCTTGCTCAACCTGCTCCAAGCTGGCTTGCCGATTACCATAAGTGAGGTTATCTAGCAAAGTGCCATTAAAAATGTCAACTTCTTGATGCACGATCGCAAGTCGCCGCCGGTAATCTGCAACATCGAGCGTGCGAATATCTTGACCATCAATCAGAATCTGACCCTGATTCGGTTCAAAATACCGGAACATTAGCTTCACTAAAGTAGACTTCCCAGAACCTGAACGCCCCACCAGCGCTACCGTTTGATACGGTTCAATCAATAAATTGATGTTTTGTAAGACCGGGCGTTTGGGGTCATATCCGAAAGTCAAATTGGAAAATTCTACCTTGCCGGTGAAGCGATAGGGTGTTGCGGGATACCGCTTTTCGATCAGACTGGCAGCATCAATCCCATCTGGCTGCTGCATAAACTCATGAAAGCTAATCATCGAGGCATAGCGACGGGCAAAAATCTCTGCTAGATGGCTGATCGGTTCTAACTCCGCATAAGCCATGCTAGAAACAGTTAAAGTGGTGATGAAGTGTCCCAGAGAGATCTGACCTCCAACCGTGGCGAAGAGAGTCAGACCTAGCACCACAAAGACAGAAAACTGAATGACAGTCCTTTCCCAAGTGCCTACCTTGGTGTAACCTAAGTGGATGTCATATATGACCATTTTCAACTCACGGTCGCGGCGCTGCTGTTGCCGCTTCAGTTCATCAGCCTCTGTAGCAAACGCTTTAACCGTTTTGATGTTGGTGACGATTTCTGAGATGTGGCTTTCTGTATTTTCGATGTATCTATCCAACCGTCGTTCTTTCTCCATCAGCTGTTGGAAATTTTTGAGGCTGAAGCTGAGGATAAGGACAAACGAAACCAGAAATAGTAGAGCAATGCGCCACTCAATCAACCAAATGAGTGCAAAAATCCCCACCACCCGCAACAGCTTTGGAATCAGCTGCCCCGCGATCTCGGGGTAAGTCCAAGTGTGGTTAGAAATGCCTTTACCGATACGTCCGGCAATCCGTCCGGGGTTGTTTTCTTCATAGAACTCCAGCGGCAGGGTGAGAATTTTTTCTAGGGCTTTTTGAGACTGGTCGCGACGGGAACGTAAGGCAATATCCCAGTGAAACCACCCGCTCACCCATGGCTGAATTGGCGCTCTTACCACGGTGACTAAGAAAATTAAGCTCAGTAGCACAGCTAGGGAGAGGAGCCGGTTTGGTGGCGCGTTGGTAATTTCACCTGTTAGCGCGATCGCATTTTGGATTGGTCTGTCCAGCGGTTGCCCTGACAGAACGTTTAAAATCTGCCCCATCACGTAGGGAACAACTAGATCAATAATTTCAAAGATGCTTGCTGCCGCAATACTTAAAATAGCGACCGTCTGATAGGGGCGATAGTAGTTAAGGAGATCCCGAAATTTTGCCATAATGCTCCAAGGCCAGGACTTTTAGCACGGCTGCGGTCTCCATCCACTATACTACAAATATACTACTTAGAAATTTTCCACGGGTGTAGGTTCCCACGTTTCTCCATATTGCTCGCGCAGAGCGTGCCAAGCTTCCACCTGACCCGGCTCATATTCTCCCAGGTTGCCCCATTGCAGAAACACGCTGAGGGCTGGCTTCTCCTGCTCATCAAGGAAACGGAGCGCGTAAGTGGTAAAGTTGCCCCGTTTCGATTCACCAGTCTCAAATTTCACCCGCTTGATTTCATCCATATTCAGGTGAAACTCGAAGGCTTCCGTGTGCATATTTGCATACTTACCCTTTGGCAATTCCGCGTAAAAAAGCTTTTGGATCTTGCCGCGTGCTTCTAATACAGCTGCACTGCTGGTCACAATCAGACGCACCGTTGAGAGTGTGTGGCAATCTGACAAAAATTCTTTTAGTGTGGGACTCATGTTACAACCTATTTCTCGTGTTGTTCGTAGGCAGCGACAATCCGTTGGACTAGGGGATGGCGGACTACATCTTTCTGGGAGAATTCGCACAAGGCAATGCCTTCAACGTGTTGCAGGATTTTCAGAGCCACTGCTAATCCAGACTGTTGGTTCACGGGCAAATCAGTCTGGGTCATATCGCCAGTGACGACCATGCGGGAGCGGAAACCGAGGCGAGTCAGAACCATTTTCATCTGAGCCGGTGTGGTGTTCTGGGCTTCATCCACAATTACAAAGGCGTTGCTCAGGGTACGCCCCCGCATATATGCCAGCGGCGCCACTTCAATCACGCCCCGCTCCATCAGCCCCGGCATCTTTTCCGGGTCAATAAATTCGTAAAGGGCATCGTAAAGGGGACGGAGAAACGGATCAACTTTTTGCTGCAAGTCCCCCGGCAAAAAGCCGAGTTTTTCACCTGCTTCCACCGCCGGTCGCGTCAGAAGCAGGCGTTCGTACTGGTTGGATAGAAGCGCTTGAGCGGCTAGAACAACGGCTAAAAATGTCTTGCCGGTGCCAGCTGGACCCGTGCAAAAGGTGAGTTCGTGATGGCGGATCGCTTCGATGTACTGCCGCTGCCGGAATGTTTTAGCGCGGATTTCTTCGCCACGACGGGTGCGGGCGAGAATATCTCTCTGCAAATCTTGCAGCTCGTCTTGCCGGTGGGTATCCAGGGCTTGGCGAGCTGTTAGGATGTCGGCACTGGAGATACTTTTGCCCTTAAGCCAGAGGTCTTCGAGCGATCGCACTAATCGGCGACACAAGTCTACTTGCTTTTCGGTGCCAGATATGTATAGCTGCTGCCCCCGCAGCACTAGCGTCGCTCCTGTTTGCCGCGACAGGTTTTTGAGATTTTCTTCTTCTTCCCCAGAAAGCGCGATCGCACTTTCTGGACTTGGCAGCTCAATCGTCGATGCCTCTGCCATAGCAGTTGTTATTTCGTGGTTTTCGGTTGTTAGATTTTAGGGGTCAGTTTTTGAATACAACCAACCCCCATCCGCTAACTGCTGCCATCAGTTGACCGCTAAAACTTGCGCTGATTCAGATTTTTTCTAATTGGAACTAGAGCGTAAGCGGGGTTTATCAACAGATTTTGAATCAGTTACAGGCCGTTCTCTCGAGCTTGTCGGAGCTATTTGTTCTCCCTCGTCCTCCGAATCAGACGTACCCTCCCGCTCCTGGGCTTGGCTTCCGTAGATGTCGAGGTACACCACATGCCCAGCTGAAGCAGCTGCTGCTGCGATTACAGTCCTTATCGCCTGGATATTGCGTCCACCGCGACCAAAGACTCGCCCTTTATCTTCACCTTCAAAGGCGACGCGAATCCAAGCCCGTGCTGTATTTGGAGAGATTTCGCAATCCACGCTCAAGCAGTCCGGGGACTCTAAAAATGGCTGAACCAGAAACCGCACTAGTCCAGCGTAGTCAGGAATTGCTGCTTGAAGGTTGCTTGTAAGCTTATTGCGTGGCTGAGGCACTGACTTGTTCAAAGACATTGGCTTTTTTGAGGATGCGACGCACGGTATCAGTAGGCTGGGCTCCCTGTTGGAGTCGCTTCACGATTCCGGGAACATCCAGCCTGGTTTCGTCGGTTCTCGGATTGTAGAAGCCTAGTTCTTCTAAGGGGCGACCATCGCGGCGATCGCGACTATTAATGGCAACAATTCGGTAACTCGCTTCCCGCTTTTTACCGTATCGCTTCAATCGCAGTTTGATCATGTTAAGGGCTGATTCTCCTATGTTTAGCTATAGCTATCGGCTTTTAGAGCTTAGATGCTGAATATATTATTTTACCACTGAATCGTGCCACCTAAAGCGTACCAAAGCCTTTCTTCTTTTTATCCTTCTTCTTTTTTTTGCTACCTGCATCAGTGTAACCCCGCCAACCGGGTTGTGGGAGACGATTCCCACCGGCGTAGGCATTGCCCATTCCACCCAACATTCCTGGCATACCGGGAAAGCCACCTTGACCCATCTGCTGCATCAGCGAGCGCATTTTCTGGAAGTCACTCACCAACTTGCCGACATCCGACTCCTTATAGCCAGCGCCACCAGCAATCCGCCGTCTACGACTAGGCGAACTTGCTAACACATCTGGATTGCGGCGTTCTTCAGGCGTCATCGAGTTAATCATCGCCTCAGATCGCTTCAGCTGGGTTTCTCCCTGCTTGAGCTGGTCATCCGACAGCTTATTCATCCCTGGAATCAGCTTCATGATCCCCCCCAGCGACCCCATATTCTTGAGCAGCCGCATCTGCTTCAGGAAGTCGGTAAAGTCGAACTTAGCTGTGAGGATTTTCTCCTGCATTTTTTCAGCATCCGAGAGGTCGATTTCCTCTTGGGCTTTTTCCACCAGCGTCAGGACATCGCCCATTCCCAGAATCCGTGAAGCCATGCGGTCGGGATAAAACGGTTGCAGCGCCTCGACCTTTTCACCCACCCCGACAAACTTAATTGGCTGACCCGAAATCCGCCGCACTGAGAGTGCAGCCCCGCCACGGCTATCCCCATCCAGTTTAGTGAGGATTGCACCTGTAATGCCAATCTGTTCATGGAACGTGCGGGTAAGATTCGCTGCTTCCTGACCAGTCATCGCGTCCACCACCAGCAAAGTTTCCTGGGGTTGGACAGTCTGCTTGATCCGGGCTAACTCCGCCATCATGTCTTGGTCAATCTGAAGGCGACCAGCGGTATCGATAATCACGGTATCAACACCTTCTGCCCTGCCTCGCTCCACTCCCTGCCGCGCAATTTCTACTGGGTCAGCATCGCTCCCCAGTTCAAACACCGGCACCTCAATTTGCTTACCCAGTGTTAAGAGCTGGTCAATGGCTGCTGGGCGATACACGTCTGTTGCCACCATTAGGCAGCTGCGATTCTGTTTGCGTAGGTGCAAGGCCAACTTTGCACTGGCGGTGGTTTTCCCAGTTCCCTGCAACCCAGCCATCAGCACAATTGTAGGGGGCGTCTCGACGTGGGCGAGGGGGACATTAGTTTCCCCCATTACCTTTACCAGCTCATCGTAGACAATTTTGATGAACTGCTGGTCAGGTTGCACACCGGAGATTACCTCGGCTCCCTGTGCCTTGGCTTCGATCTCGGCTATAAATTCTTTGACTACTTGGAGATTGACATCGGCTTCCAACAGGGCGCGGCGCACTTCCCGCAATGCCTCTTGGATATTGGAGTGTGAAATTTTGTCCTGGCCCCGCAGCTTTTTCCAGGCAGATTCCAAACGGTCAGCGAGTGCATCAAACATAATTCGTCAAATACGCTTTTCGATGGTAATTTTGTCAGCATTTTTGCCCGCTATTTACCAGGTTAAATGCTAACTACCTCAACTGGCTTGCTTGGTCAATGCGCTTGGTGCTTTCTTTTCAAGCGCACTGACCACACCCAGCGATTAGATAATCCCTTGCTGGCTTAGCTTCTTGACTTCAGCTATGACGCCATCGAGACCACTGTTGCCATAAATAATCAGCAGCCTTTCTGCAGACAGGTAACTTAACACGGGGTTGCGAAATCGGTTATTATAGGTGGGTGTATCCGTCGGGTTGTAGCCAAACTGGGGAGCAATCGCTTGCAGAATAACGAACTGATCGGTGGTAACAGCCGGGATTGTCAGAGAAAAGTCGGCATCCGACAGGTTATGCAGGACATACTCAACCAGTAAGTTCGTTTGCGAAGGAGTTCCCGCCGTGAGGTCAATGCTACCGAGCTTACGCAGGGGAGGCAGACGTAGACGGTTTTGGCTGTCTACAAACAGATATCCTTGCTCTACGGGGTCAATCTGGGCCAGGATCGCGGCAGCACGCAACCAGTTGACTACCTTGTACTCGTTACCCAGGGTGGGGGCGGAGTGAGCGGAAGCCTGAGTAATCACGAAATCCGGCGACAGGCCGCGCTTCATCGCCTCTGCCAAACTGATGATATGATGACCACCAGTCCTGGAATCGCCTGTTGCACCATAAATGTCCGTTTTGCCGTTGCCACCAAAGTTCAATTCCTGGAACTCAGAGCCGTCAGAATTCCACTGAAAGACGATTGGCTTGGCCCAGTCATGCCAGATTGGAGCAGCGATGATGATGTCTTCGCTGATGTAGATGTCTGCCGATTTCTGGGAAAAAGTGTCTTTATACGGCTTAATAACTGGCAGCCCATCACGGCCAACTTGGCCGTAGATCCGTCGATAGTTACTGGCAAAGCTCAAGTCACTCAGATCATTAAAAGCTTCATGAACGACGAGCCCACCAGGGTACGAATGGTGAGAGTTAACACCGCTGCCGGGTGCTGCAAAAAAAGTTTGGGGAAGTTGGGGACAGGCACTCCCATCCTTCAACAGCGGCGGGAAGACCCCAGTAATTAGCCCGCCTGGAAAGGTACTATCGTCGGCAGGATCTATTAAGCCAGCCTGCAGCAATTTCTGCAAAATTGCCTGCTTCTGACTATCATTTACCCCAGCTCGATGCAGGACGCAGGTTTTGGGGTTGTCAATCGCATCAGATGTGGCCCTTCTGAGACTGGCAGTTTGAATTTTACCAGCTTGTTGCACCAGGAAATCTTGGGCTGACTGTACCAGCGGGGAATGTTGAGCGAGGCTAATGGCAGCAGTATTGCCCGCTCCCGGTGTAGTCTGGTTATTGATCATGGCAGGAGTATTGCCTGTTCCCGGCCCAGTCTGGTCTTCCTGCGCCCATAAGGGCGTGGCAAACATGGCAAACAGCAGTAAGCTCAAGCTCAAACCTACCATTAATAAAAGACGAGGCATTTTCATTTTGTCTATTCCTCAGGATGTTACTCTCCCTGTAAGGCTTACGCTTACGCGCATCGCCTCTAATGGGCAACTGTCGGTATCTTAGAAGGCTGAGGTTAACCGCAGGATAACCGCAGGATAAGAAATACCGATTAGCTTCAAGGGAGAGAGCATCAGCATACCCACCGTTAAGCTTCGTGATAGGGTTACTTTATAGCTGAAGCTGTGCAGAGTTGCTGTATGACTAATGAAGCAGACTACCTGCTCAAACAAGGGATTTCACAATATGAGACAAGTCAGTTTGAGGCTGCATTGCAGTCTTGGCAACAGGCTCTGAGTCTTTATAGAGCAAGCCAAGACTTGCGGCGAGAGGGAGCAGCTTTAGGGAATCTGGGGGCTGCTTATCAGGCTCTAGGAGACTATGGCAAAGCGATTGAGTGTCATCAGCAGCACTTGAAAGTAGCAAGAAGTATCCAAGACCGCAAAGGGGAGGGGAATGCGCTAGGGAACTTGGGAAATGCTTACGAGGCGTTGGGTGATAGTACAAGAGCGATTGATTACCAGCAACAGCGTTTGGCTATTGTCCAGGCAATCCCAGATCGTCTTGGGGAGGGGCAAACGCTGGGTAATCTGGGGGCGGCTTACTTTTCCCTGGAGGACTACACCAATGCGATCGCATGCTTCAATCAGTACTTGGAAATTGCACGAGAACTCCAAGACCTTAGAGGCGAGGGGCAGGTGCTGAGAAGTTTGCGACTGGCTTGCGCTGCCTTGGGAGACTTGACAAGTGCGATTGAGTACCAGCAGCAGCAGCTGACAATGGCACGAAAACTGTGGCTAGCGGCTTCATCAGATGACTTTACCAAGGTAGCGAAAATGGTAGGTCTCAATCCGTTTGAGGACTTTGCTGGAGCCAACCTGAGTAGTGTTAATCTTAGAGGTGCTTTTCTGTGTGGTGCCAATCTGAGCGGAACCGATTTTAGTCTTGCGGACTTGAGTCGTGCTAACTTAAGTGGTGCCAACCTAGCTGATGCCAACCTGAGTAATGCCAACCTCCGCGATGCCAACTTGAGCGGCGCTAACCTCAGTCGTGCAGATCTTCGTACTCTACTGCCCCGTGCCAACTTGAGCGGTGCCAACCTCAGCGGTGCGAACTTATCCAGTGCTTACCTACCGAGTGCCAACCTCAGCGGTGCTGACCTAACTGGTGCGCTTATACTTGATGCTGACCTGAGCGGTGTCAATCTCAGCGGTGCGAACCTTAAGGATGCCGACCTGAGCCGCACGGAACTCAATAATGCGAAAGTTGATAATGCTCGTCTTGGCAGGACTTTAGGGCTTTCTGAGGAGATAAAGCGCGACTTGCAACGGCGTGGGGCAATTTTTGAGGATGATTCGGGCGATGTCTTCGGCTAGCTTAATCGAGCGCGTTCTAACCCAAATTATTTACCCAACGTTAAATCTGTCACTGTAAACCTGTGAATATCTGACCTAGTAAATGCTGAGCAAAGTTTTCATCCAATGGCGCATGTTGGTTGAGCAGCCGATACCAGATAGGTCCGTAGAAAAGATCCACAGTTAACTCCAGATCAACAGTAGCTCTGATTTCACCTCGTTTTTGCCCACGACAGAGTATTTCAAACAACACCTGACGACGTCGTGCAATGAAATCTTCTCGAAATGCTTGACCAAATTCAGGATCAAGCTGTGCTTCTGCCATTAGTCCACGTACAATTGGTCCACTCTGTTGAGCTAATTCGTGCAAGGTTGCATTGAGTAACACCTCAAGATCACCTCTAACACTTCCAGTATTAGGAACTGGGAGCCGTTCTTGTGCATGAGTTATCAAAGCCTCAAGTACTATAGCTGCTTTGGATGACCACCAACGGTAGATAGTTTGCTTGCTCACTTTAGCTGTAGCAGCTATGCTCTCGATGGTCAAAGCACTATAACCCTTTTGTGCAAGGATGGCGAGGGTACTCTCAAGAATCGCACGGTAGGACTGCTCGCTGCGACGCTTTTTTGCACCACCTGATTTGAGCTGATTATCCGTATTTTGATCAAAATTCATCCCAATCTCTCCTTGACAGTACAGTAGACTTGTCCGAAATATTATCTCGGGGTCAAAAACATGGTAGAAAGGAAT
>CAXUIG010000253.1:0-9441 GCA_964250845.1 uncultured bacterium
AGAACCGGGGGTCAATTCCACAGCGACCACTTCCCCCCCCTGAACGCTTACGAGCGCGAGAAATATCCTTTTGTATCGCTTAGTGAGGATTAAGTCGCGACTCCAGCCCATCGTTTTAACAGTTTCAAAAATCGAACTTGACCGCTCCCTGCCGCAGAATTTCCCAACCACAGCCCGTCCATTTAGCAACGGTGGAAGGCACGCCAGTGCCGGGTGCGATCGCTTCTAATTCCGTTGGTAGCAGGGTCAGGACAGCGGGAAACTGCGCCTCAATTTCTGCCATCGTCTGTAAAGGTATCTGGCCTGAAAAATTGGCACTGGTGGTGGCGAGCGGCCCAGTTTGCGACAGGATCGTGTGAGCGATCGCTCCAACTGGCACACGCAACCCAATCGTCGTCGGGTCAGCTGGGTTGAGCGCGAGTGGAACCCGATCGCTCGCTGGCAACACTAATGTCAGCGCTCCCGGCCAGTACAATGAAGCTACTTGCTGCCAAACCACTAGCTCATCCGCACTACCCTTGACAAAAGACCATAGATCCATAGGGCTGGCTGCCATCAAAATTAGGGGTTTGTTTTGACTCCGCTGCTTAGCAGCAAAAATTAAATCAGCCTGGTTCGGTCGCACTGCAAGAGCGGGAACAGTATCCGTAGGAAAGCTCACCAAACAGCCAGAACGTGCCCCAGCTATGAGGGCGTCTAAGGCAACTTGTGTCATTAATCGCAGGTCAGGGGTTGGGGCTTGGGGGAACGATTTGCCAGAGCATATCTTTCAATCCCAGCTAAATCGGTGTGAATTTGAATGTTGCAGTAGCTACCCTGACTTTGCAGCAGAGCTGCCACTGTATCAGCTTGCCCTGCCATCATCTCAATTAGCCAGACGCCACCAGGTCGCAAATAAGCGGGAGATGTTTCTACCAGCTCACGGATACAATCTAACCCATCCGCACCACCATCAAGAGCCAGTTGGGGTTCATGCCAAGCCACTTCCGGTTGCAGCTGTTGCATGCTTAGACTGGGAATATAAGGCGGATTTGCTACCATACCACTGAACTGGCCTTTGAGGAATTCCAGCGGCTGCCACCAGTCACCCTGATAAAAGTTAATCCTGTCTGCAAAACCCAAAGTATCGGCATTGTGCTGGGCAATAGAGAGGGCAGCTGGGCTGAAATCGACGGCGTGAATCACAGCCTCTGGCAACGCATCTGCTAATCCCAGCGCGATCGCTCCACTGCCCGTCCCCAAATCCGCCCAATGCCCTTGTTCCAACTGGGTTACACCGCTATCTTTTCCAGCTGCAACCGCTAAATCAATCAAGGACTCGGTTTCCGGTCGGGGAATCAACACTGCTGGAGAAACCGCTACTTTAAAGTGCCGCCAGGGTGCTACTCCAGCAATGTACTGGACTGGCAATCGGTTATGCAGCCGCCGTTGCCACAGCTGTTCTAGGTCTTTTAGGGGCAGCTGTAGTTCTATGTGGTGCCGGTCTTTGAAAGTTTCTAAACGCAGCGCCAACCGATCCAGCCCAGCTACTTCTTGCAGCAACCAGTCCACTTCACCTGGCGGCACATCATTAGCGATCGCGGCTGAGAGGGCAATAGCACGCCACTGCCAAAGTTCCAACCCAGAAACCACCTCTTGAGATCGACCTGTCATGCCTTAACGACTTGGACTTGGCGATAGCGTTGGCTGAGGTTGATTCTGGGCGGGGGCAGACTGCTGGAGCGTTTTTACAAATTGAATAGACTCCTGTGGTGGGACTATCACAATTTGATTCAGCTCGGCATTATTGCTAGTTTTTAGAGTCTGAAGCACTCCCTCCAGGCTCACCACCTGAATGTTAATCGTGCTAGCCAGATCGGGCTTCTGTTGCTTGAAGCGATCCAGCATATTCTGCAATTCCTCTTTCTGGAAAAAGAACGGAATCACTTGCTGATTTTCCCGTTTAAGCGTCAAGTACCCTTGTTCCTTCCCTGCTCTGGCAACGAACAGGGGAGTTCCATCAAACTGGTTCAGTTTTTTGCCACTTTGCTGCAGCAGCGTCAACGCCGAAGTAACCTGCTGCTGCTCCGGTACATAGGCAAAGTCAACAGAATTGGGCTTGTTTTGGTTCGATTGATTCAGCTGGTAAACTTGCCCCAAGGACACGGCTACCACCCGTACCGTTTTTGCCAGAGCTGGATTTTTCGACTTTAGCCGCTCGACAAACGCTTGAGCATCGCGTTGACTTATAAATATGCCTGCGATCGCCTCTTTTTTTTGCCCGTTGGGAACAGAAGCAACCAATGGCGCACCCTTGGCATCCGTAACCGTAAATACAGGCACCGAGCCCAGCTTTTTCAGGATTTGATCTTGAGGCAAAGCTAGCGCCCGCATGCTGCCAATCAGAGCAGAGCCTATTATGGCACTCCCGATTATACCTAACGCGGTGCCCCAGCGAACTAATGATTTCATGACTGCTCCTGGCATCAATACGAAATAAAGTGAGACAAACGGTTAGACCTTACCACACCTAACCATAACCTTTAGAAAGCTTTGAAACTGACTCCATACACAAGACATAGGCAGTTTAACTATGAAGACAGGATAGGACTCTCAGCTCCATAGTCAAATCATAGTCAAAAAATAGTCAAGTTTAGATTTGTTTGAGGAGAAGATAATACCCTTCAGCCTACCTAGATCTATTTAAAAACCCTATAGCCGTAGTTCTAAGGTTTTTCTATTGATTTCGATAATCGGGATGACAGGATTCGAACCTGCGGCATCCTGCTCCCAAAGCAGGCGCGCTACCAAGCTGCGCTACATCCCGGCTGTTAGACACACTTACTTTACCACCTTAACACAAGACAGCATAAAATGCATAAATGGGGAATAAATCCCCCCATTTCCTTCTTCCCCTGTTCAGCTGGGATACCAAAACATCCCCTTGATGCCCTCTGGATCTGTCGTGAAACCTAGACCCCGGTAGAAATCTACAACATGGGGGTCAGCGAATAGAGTAATGTTGCTAATGTCTTCAGCCCTGAGTTTCTTAATCATGTACTTCATCAGAGACCTTCCTAGGCCTTTACCCTGGTAATCTGGATGAACCACCACATCCCAAATAGTGGCATTAAATGCATGGTCTGAGGTGGCGCGGGCAAAGCCAATCAGCCGACGCTGAGTTCCTCGTACCTCCCACATGGAGCCTACAAGAAAACTATGCTCAATGGCTTTTTTCACCTTACGCAGGGGGCGACGCGACCAACCGACGGCATCGCAGAGTTCCTCTAGTTCGTAGAGGTCAATGTCACGCTCGCTACTGAAAGTGATGCGTTCTTCACTTTGGGGGGAAACACCCACAACTTCAGCAGTATGCTCCTCAAGTGGCGTTTTCTTGGTTACAGCGGCAGTTTCAGAACCGCTAAACCAGCTTTTCCAAAAAACCATGCCAACGTGGTTCGGGTAGTAAAAGACGACTCACTTTCCAGCGAGTCTTGCGGTATAAGCGCGGATTTGTTCGAGGTTTCAAACTCAGCCGAGCAGAATAATCTAATCTTAGACCAGTCATCATTTAAGTTTAGCACTTTGTGGAAGTAGATGAGTCAGAGTTGCTCGGCGTGGTTGTAACTAAAAACAGCTGATCTGAGATTGCCTTGGTGTTCCGCAAGCAGGCATGCTCCCGCTTCCCGGTCTAAATCGGTCCAATACATCAGCAGCGCCAGCTTCACCCAGCGACCACTCTGATCCAGCAAGTAGCCAGATGCCTCGCGGCTCAAACCAGTTAGGTCTTGCAAAATCCGCAAAGCGCGATCGCGCAATTTTTTATTCGTAACCGCCACATCCACCATGCGATTGCCGTAAACTTTGCCCAGTTGCACCATCACCCCCGTCGAGAGGATATTCAGTGCCAACTTGGTAGCAGTCCCAGCCTTGAGACGCGTGGAGCCCGCCAGCACTTCCGGTCCCACCAAAAGGCGAATATCGATATCAGCCTCTGCACTTACTTGTTGGGCTGGGACACAAGCCATAAAAATGGTCGTCGCTCCCCGAGTCCGTGCTGCTGAGAGGGCGCCGTGGACAAAGGGCGTCGTTCCCCCAGCTGTAATACCTACGACGACATCCAGCTGGGTAATCTGTCGTTGAGCTAGAGCAGCGTCTCCATCCTCCGCTCGGTCTTCTAAATCTTCCGAACTCCGTACCAAAGCAGCTGCCCCACCAGCAATAATTCCCTGGATCAACTCCGGGGGACTACAAAAAGTGGGCGGGCACTCAGCGGCATCCAAGACGCCTAGTCGCCCACTCGTCCCCGCCCCGACATAAAACAGACGTCCACCGTGCCGTAAAGCCAAAGCCGTGCGGTCAATTGCCTTAGCCAGCTGGGCTTTGACAGCGGCAACAGCAGCGATCGCCAAGGCATCCTCTTGATTAAACAGCTCCACTAACTCTAGGGAACTTAGCTGGTCTAAGTTCTCACTATTAGAATTGATCTGTTCGGTTAATAGATGCCCCCGTTCCAGGTAATTCATCCAACTCACTCCTAACGCCTGATCACAACAACCCTTCCAACTTGCGGCGAATGCTCTCTAGCTCGGTATCAGAGATGTCTGCTGTCTGCTCATCCGCCTTCCAATCAGGTTTTTCTACGTTAGTTTCCGGTGGAATCGCTAAAGCACCATCTGGAACCAGCTCCCAGTCATAGTCGGCACTTTCACAAAATTCCTTGATTTCCTCGGCATCCATTGATTCTACTGCAGCAGTGGGGAAATCCTGTGCCTCTAGCATGACAGCAAAGCGGGTCGCGTCGTCAATGGACTCGAACATCAGTACCTTATTGCGATCGCCAACCCAAATCGTATGAATCCCCTCATTCTCAGTCCGGGCATTAAACAATAAAACAAACACGCGCATGGGTGTAATCATCATTTCCTTGCATCTTTGTTAACCATAGTAAGGTTCCAGGTTTCTCGTGCAAACAAGTGTCAATAAAACCAATAGACGACTCATCGCCGTATCCTAATATAAGCACTACTCAAGTGTGCTAGTTATATTTAGTCTGGCAGCTCAACAACGTTTAAAGCTTGAAGGGCAAATGACGAACTCCTCCAATCCAAATAACCAACCCGAACCCCGTCCTAAGCCGCGTTTGTTGTTACTATTGTTAAGTCGCACCGGAATTGCCCTGGGCCTGATTCTGCTGGCTTTGGTTGCAGGGGGTACCTGGTGGTTGTGGACATTGATCCGTCAGGAGTTAGGGCCGCTAGTTCAAAAAAATCTCAGTCAAACGCTCCAAAGGCCGGTGCAACTGGGGCAAGTGGAACGATTTTCCCTCACCGGGTTGCGGTTTGGACCGACCTCTGTACCCGCAACGCCCACTGATCCAGACCACGCCTCAGTCAAGGCTATAGACGTGGCGTTTAACCCGTTGCAGGTGCTGTTTACCCGCACCCTAAAGCTGGATGTCACCTTAATCGGCGCCGATGCTTACATCGAACAGGATAAACAGGGTCTCTGGGTTCGAATACCCCCCCAGACACAGCAAAAGCCCGGACCGATTCAAATCAACCCAGATACGGTTCGGGTTAAGAACACTAAAGCTGTACTGGTAGCATACCCAAAACCCGGCAATCGTCGGGTGCCGTTTGCCATAGGACAGATTAACGGCATCGGTCACTTGCTGAATCAAAATCAGCAGTTGTTTAACTATGAACTGGGTGGTCAACCAGTTAATGGGGGCAGCTTTGAGATCCAGGGAGAGTCACGCCTAAAAACAAATCAGAGTAACTTAAAGCTCCAAGGGCAGAACCTTTGGGTAGCTGATCTAAGCCGCCTAATCAAGTTACCGCTTGAAGTACTCTCAGGCCGCGCCGATGGCAATTTGACAGTCCAAGTGGATCCAAAGCGTCCGCAGCCTTTTGTTTTCGGAACAGCTGGATTGAAGGCGGTGACAGCTAAGCTCGACCGACTGCCACAACCATTTATTAATACACAAGGAAGGCTACGATTCCAGAAAACGCAAGTTGGGCTGGAGAACGTCTCAAGCAACTTCGGCAAAATTCCGCTGCTCGCCAACGGGACGCTCGATACCCAAGGTGACTTCAACATCAATGCCCGTGTGCCAGCGGTGAGTGTGGCTAATCTCCAGGATACTGTCAAGGTAAACCCGCCCGTACCTGCAACCGGCGAATTCGCAGCCGACCTAGCAGTACGAGGGCCAATCTTGAATCCGATTGTATTAGGCACGTTTGCCAATATCAAGCCAATCCGCATCGACCGAGTTGATTTCAGTGCCATCCGCTCCCAATTTGCGTTTTCTACTGCTACTGCATCGATTACCGTAAAAGGCTTTCAGGCAATACCAGCAGCTGGGGGTCAAATCACTGGCGCTGGCACAATTGGGCTGTTGCCAAAGTCGCGGGTGGGACTTAATGTGGTGGCTCAAAATTTACCAGGGGATGCGATCGCTCGCCTTTACGGCGTTTCTCCCCAAATTAAGATTGGCACAGTAGAAGCCAAAACCCAGGTTTCTGGAATGGTTGGCAACCTCCAGACAGCTGTGAACTGGCAGGCACCCCAAGCCACCTACCCAGCCAGCGGTACGCTCAAAATCATTACCGCCGGTAAAGACACCTTGTTGCTCCGCGACACTGTCCTCAATGTGGCGGGTGGCACCGTGCGGGTGGGTGGGCAGCTAGCTAGTGGGCGCTGGCAGGCTGCGGGGAGCGCAGCAGGTATCCAACTGGAGCGAATAGCACAGGTTCCTCCAGCTCTACAAGCACCGTTGAGTGGGACATTCAATCTGTCAGGAACCACTGCTTCTTTTAAACCTGGGGCCTTTTCAATCCAAGGTGCGGCAAGCCTCGATGTAGCCGGTGGCACAGTTACAGCCTCAAAAATCCAACTGACTGGAGACCAGGGGCAGGTGTTGGGGACAGTAACAGGTGTTCAGCTAGGGCGAATATTACCGCAGCTTCCGCCCCAAGCGCAGGGAAGGCTAGACGGTAAGTTCAACTTGTCCAGCAGTCTAAGTGCTTTTAAACTCGAAAACATTCGCGGCACTGCTCAGGGAAGCCTGAATGTAGCGGGTGGAACGGTCACGGCCTCAAACGTACAGCTGAGTGGAGGTCGGTGGCAGGTATTGGGCACCGCAGGTGGTATCCAACTGGAGCAGATCTTACCGCAACTGACCCCGCAATTGCAAGCAACGCTGCGTGACGGTAGGTTTAACTTGTCGGGCTCTCTGGCGGCGATTAAACCCGAAACCGTACAGGGCAATTTAAGTGGCAGTCTTCAGGTGGCAGGTGGCACAGTCACAGCAACCAACTTCCAGCTCCTTTCTGGTCGCTGGCAGGGGTCTTTTGCTGCCAATGGGGTTGAGCTGGGGCCGCTGGCTCAGGAGGCCCTGCTAAGTCGTTTCGGTAAAGGCGGGTTCATCCCAGGGGTGCGAGGAAGTCTAAGTGGTAATGTCAATGCTTCGGGGTCGCTGGCAAACTTGAATTTGGCTGCTATCCAGGCATCTGGACAGCTACGTTTGCTTGACTTGGCGGCGGGTGGCTTGAATTTTGACCCAGTCATTGGCGGTAATGTGAACTTAGCCCCAGGACAGGGGGCTAATTTGCAGCTAGCGGGTGCCCAAGAGCGGATTTCCCTGGTGCTGTCGCCTACCTATCGACCAGTTTCGTTTTTGTTCCAGCTAGCCTCGGCAACCGCCACTGGTAGGACACAGGGCAATACCCTGCTCGTGCGCAGCGACAACTTCCCCATCAGTATATTCAAGGCGATCGCACCCCTGCCAGCAGTGTTGGCTGCTCAACCCTTCTGGGGAACTCTTGATGCGAATTTGGCAATTAATCTGAATACGTATGCGGTTGATGGAAATCTAGCGCTCGCCAAACCAGTGCTCGCATCGTTCGTGGGCGATCAATTTACCGCCCAGTTCCGCTACGCCAATGGCGTGGGAACCCTTACACGAGGTGAGTTGAGGCAGGGGCAAGGTGTGTACGCTATTAGCGGTGTGGTCACCCCAAGCTCTAACGATACGCAATTCCAAGGCCAAGTCAAAATCGCGCAAGCCCAAATCCAAAACATCTTGACGGCAGTACAGTCGTTGGATTTGCAAAATATCAAAGGAGGGTCGCAGGCACCAGCATACGGCAGTGCAGCTGATGTTACAACTGTGCCGGTGGGGCTGCCACAGGCTTCCCTGCTGACACAACTGCGTCGCTTCTCAGAAATAGAAGCGCTGCTACAACAACAGCGCTCAACACAGCAACAGGCTTCCCCACTGTCTTCCCTTGCTGAGTTAAAGGGCACATTTGGCGGAGAAATATCCCTGAAGGGTTCTTTAAAAACCGGAGTAGCAGCGAAGTTTGCTCTGGGTGGTCAGAACTGGCAATGGAAAAACTACAAATTTAATCAGCTCATCGCTCAGGGCAGCTTTGAAAATGGCGTCCTTACCCTCATCCCCGTAAGAATAGAGTTTGGTCAGGCGCTACTTGCCTTCTCCGGTCAACTTGGCACAAAACAACAATCGGGTCAGCTACGGGTGAGGAATTTCCCTGTGGATGTGCTCAACGATTTTGTGCAGCTGCCAGTCGCTTTCACAGGCCAGCTCAATACTACAGCGACTGTGGCAGGGAGCTTACAAAATCCTCGCGCAGTAGGAGATCTGGAGCTGATAAATGGCACCCTTAACCAGAAGCCGATTAACTCAGCCCAGGCCAGTTTCAGCTATGCCAATGCCCGCTTGAACCTTGGCAGTAAAGTGGTGGTTGCTGGCTCGAACGAGCCGATTCAAATCACTGGTAGTGTGCCTTACGCGCTGCCTTTTGCTGCCGTAAAGCCGGATAGCGATCAGATTACCCTGGATGTGAATGTGCAAAATCAGGGGTTGGGGGTGTTAAATCTGTTGACTAACCAAGTCGCCTGGCAAGGTGGTCAGGGGCGAGTGCAACTCCAGGTGCGGGGGACAATAAAACAGCCGTTGGCAACAGGAACTGCCACGGTCAATAATGCCACAATTAGCGCTCAGGCTCTCCCAGGGGAAGAACTGACACAGGTGACGGGCTTGGCGCGGTTTAATCGCGATCGCATCCAGGTAGAACGCATCCAGGGTAATTTCTCGCGGGGTAATGTTCAGGCTAAGGGGGTGATTCCCATCTTTGCCAACCTGAAACCGAATGACCCAGACCAGGCGAATCCGCTCACTGTTAACTTAAACCAGTTGGTGCTGAATCTGAAGGATCGCTATCAAGGTGGAGCAAGCGGCAATGTGGTGATTACTGGTGCGGCATTTAGCCCCATAATTGGTGGGGATTTGCGGCTAGCTAACGGGAAAGTGTTGCTGACACAGCAAGTGGCAGCTGCTGCCAAAGCGGCTTTATCAGGTGGCGCTACACCTGCCTCTGGCGCAGCTCAACAGCAAAAGTTGGGGAAAGATTCCTCTTTGACCCCCTCTCCCCCTCC
>CAXUIG010000254.1:0-9420 GCA_964250845.1 uncultured bacterium
TGCATCACTACAATGCGTCACTGCAATCCTGACCATTACTATTCAGGATTACCCCGGAGTGAAGGGTCATCAGGGCTAGAATTCCCTTTGACTTTTATGTGCCTGACTATGGGTGTACTACTGATGTCGTATAGGATGTGGAGTCGTTCCTCACCTTTTCTACCAGTCCCAGAGCACATGAAAGTCCAATTATCCCCTCCGAATCGTGAGTAATAACGATTCTGAACCCACTTTTTAGATTTGTTGGGATGCCGACGCGAAGCCCAACGCCAGAGGTATATCTTTACTCGGTTCCTAATGTAAGAGAAGGTTTCTTTGCTGACTGCTCCTCTGTAGTAGTTAGCAAAACCCCTGAGAAGAAGATTGAGTTCCTTGATGATTCTCTCTTGGGTACTAGCCTGATTGTTAAGTAATACATCCTTGATCTTTTTACAAAATGCTAGCACCTTTTATTTTTGGGGTTTAATTAAAAGTTTGCCGTTGTATTGGCGTAGGTTATACCCCAAAAAGTTGAAGCCATTTTGGATGTGTACTACTCTGGTCTTCTCAGCACTGATTTCAAGACCTCTTGTTGATAACCATTGCTTTATCAGGATAAGCACTTGTTCTAAGGTTTCCCTATTTTTGGCGGTGACGATGAAGTCGTCCGCGTACCTGATGATGCCTAGCTTTGGGTTTATTGATTTAATGTATTGTTCTAACCCGTGCAGTCCAATGTTTGCTAGTAATGGACTTATTACCCCTCCCACAATCTGGCAAAATGTTCGCATCGAGATGTGGGGCATCTGCGACCGACCCCACCCGGAAAACCACATTTACCTGCTGTGAGTCCACCTCAACTCGCTTCACCAGGGTGCGAATAATCTCACGTTGGGTATTCCAGCCTACCTGGTCTAGGCCGTTAGAGACCTTCTGGGCAAATTCTGACAACTGCCCGATAATCAGCCGCAGCTCCCGGTGCAGCGTCGCCTCATCATTAAGCTGTTTCACTTGGGCAACGAGCGCTGCCACCCGCTCCTGGAGACGGGTAATCCTTGGTTCAAATTCGCCCTTCTCGATTAAGCCCTCAGCATAGCTATCGATCAGCCGTCCAATACCTCGACGTAACTTGGTAATTTGGGCTGACAAATTCGTGAGATTCTCCTGCAAAGCGGAAGCGGGTTCTTGCCCTCGGCGGTGGTATTCACAGCGAGAGCCTTTGGGGATTCTCAAGTAACGAGCGCACTTCTTGCCACACGGCTTCTTCCAATAAATCAGTCCGCACTTGGGTATTGCCACACACCCGCTGCCCACCAAAGCGATAGGCATCCGTGCCAATGAGCGCGATAGTAAGCATAGTTGCGAGGCAATCCCAAAGGCAGCTCGGTTGCTAATGGCTTTGCCGTAGTAAGCATAGCCACATAACTTGCAGGTTACCAAACCCTGCAAAAGATATCTAGCACCTCGCGCTCCCGTACGAGCACGACGCTGATTTTCGCTCAACTGCTCCTGCACTGCCTCAAACACTGCCGACTCTACAATGGCTGGCACCGGCACTCCTGTCCACTCATCCGAGTTTACTGAGTAGGTTGAGTAAGGCTGCTTAGGTTGTGAAGAAGCCCCCCTTGATGGTCTAATCCTGGGTCGCATTTGTCCGACCTGCGTCGTGGCCATTGGCGGCCATCCCTTTATAGGCTGGATTCTTGAGCATTCCCCACACGGTTGAGCGGTCCCAAACATTTTTACCTGTCTGGGTCAGTTCCCCTGCCTGTTGGAGACGACGACAGACTTCGCCAATCGTAGCCCTCTCTCGCCCCACCCAGTCAAATATCTGTCGTACTACCTGGGCTTGTTCAAAAACTACCTCAAAGCGAGCCTGACCTCCACCCTCATGCGAGCTTCCATACCGATATCCATAAGGGGCACAAGAGAGGACATTAACTGAGCCTGACTGGGCGGCGTACCGGCAAGCCTTCGCCGACTGCGTTCCATAATTTTGGCACAGCGAATACTCTGCTACCATCCCCTGGACTTGCAGCAGTAAATCGTCCTCAGGCGATCGCCCCAACTCTCGGTTGAGGAAAATTACCTCGACACCTGCCCGTTGCAGTTCATCGACCAGCAGTACGAGGTCGCGCATATTTACGAGCTAGTCGGTCGGGAGAGTGGACATAAAGACGGTCTACTCCTCCGGCTGCGGCTAGGTCTCGGAGACGTTCCAAGGCTGGACGTACCAGTGTGGCTCCACTGTAGCCAGAATCAACAAACTCGAGTTCTTCACATAGCAACAATCCATCGGCGGTCAAGCGCTCTTTCAGCGCGGTTAGTTGGCTTTCAATGGTATTCGTCTCGGTCTGCTGTTCTGTTGAAACCCGAGCGTAGATGGCCGCCTGTATTTCAGTATTGGTCATAATTGTGCCTTCCGTACAGCAGCAATAGTCACAAAATTATCCGGTCAAACTCAGCTCTGACTTTTTTGTACAGTTTTGCCTGTTTGCCCACTCCTAGAGAGTTCAAAATGCGCTCACGAATCCTCTCCCAGTCAGGGCTAGGCTGTGGAGCTATCTGTTGCAGTCTTTGAGCGTGATTTTCAGCTCTGAGGCTAGCTACTTCCCCGGCAACTGTCCCCTCAATCAACTCTAGACGCTCCCAGATGCTCTTAACTCATATCTTGCACCTGGAAATAGTAATGTCAATTACATGACTAAGTGCCAAAGGTCGAAGGCGTTCAATATCGAGTAATAATAAAGACAAGATTAAATGAGGCATAAAAGTGGAGAGTGCAAGAAAGGCAGCTTTACCCCAGTCCAAAGAATCAGTTAAAGAAGATGAAAACTCTGCCCAATATGCTAATAAATAAGCGGTCATAGATAAGATTAACCAACGATAAATCCCTAAAAGAGTACCTTGTACAAATTTGTCTAAACCCTCGCGATGTTTAGCAGTTTTAAACCAACCTTCGATTTGCCAACGGTGTTTACCCCACCAAGAAATAGTGCTAGCTTTAAGGGGTTGCGTAGAGACAATATATCTGTTAAAAAACTGACCATTATCGCGCTTGAAATAATACCAAAAAATCGTAACATTCAAATTTAATCCAACGAGTTGAACTTGTTGTCCTCGACGGTGCAAAAGTTTAACGGGACAACCATTAACTAACTTGCGATTACAACCAACACCAATCACAGCATGACATTTGAGTTTACGAATACCGTTGATAAAATATGACAGTGCCAAAAGCTGTATCAGCTAAAATTTTTACCTGAAATTTTTGGGTCAATTTTTTTGGTAAGTTACGCACCATTCGTAATGCCATTTGGGCTGGACTCGCTGTACCCTTGCCTTTCCAGACACGAAAATTCCAGGGGATACGCCAGAGTCCAATCACCAAATATAAGACTACTATATGTAACCCTCGTTTGCCATTATAGACACTTATTAAATTCTCAAGACCTTTGAATTTACCACATTTTTCTAAAGTTGTAAGGTCGATTATCACTTGCAAAAATGCTTTTCGTCCCAATGGACAATGACTGTTAATTTGTTCAAGTGCTTGCTTGCGGACATGGTAGATGAACTTACGAGTAGGCCAAGTACGAGTATTTAAAAATCGACGAGATGCACTTTCAGATTTGGCGAGACTGTAATGTGGTAAAGGTTTTCCATCTGCTGCTAAAAATAGTCCTAGCATTGCTGACAAGTTATCTCGTTGATAACGACTAGGCATCAACCCCAGAAGGGTGTACATTAGGGTATGGGCGTGGGCAAGAATGATTTCCATATTTCTTGCTGTTATTTATGTTTCTACGCCCTTTTCTCTCATTTTTTCCGAACATATAAAAATATCTCTGTCCAGATGACATTATTTATCTTTTCGTATATACTCTCTGTATATATTTTGGCACTAACTGTAATTTTCTATACAAGCACTTAAAGTAAAAGCTCAATTTTCAGATGTTACTTTTATTCTCTTTTTTTCGGTTAATACGGATTTTTTTTGTCAGGTGCAAGATATGAGTTGCGCGAATTGCGGGACAGAAATCTATATCGCAACACACATAAAACTTGGGAAGAATACTGCCTCGACAGGTTTGGGTTTAAACGCCATGCTGCTAATCTAAAAATTGCCGCAAGCGGTGTCTTTGAGAATTTGGTGACGAAAAGTCACCAAATCCTGCCGAATAAAGAAACCCAGGTTAGGCCCCTGACCAAACTGGGGCCAGAAGAACAACGCCTGGTTTGGCAGCAGGCTGTAGAGGCGGCGGAAGGTAAAGTCCCGACTGAACGCTTGCGTCAAGGAAGCAGTCCTCCGCCATAAAGGCGTTGTTGATTGCCCCAAGCAGAAGTATGCATCGCCAGAAGATTTAACCCCAGGTGATGTAGTTGAAATCAAAGCGCTCAAGCGATCGCCCCTACATCCGTACAATGGAATGTGGGCAATCATTGAGCATGTGGGAAGTTTTAGCTACACTGTGCGTCTAGGCATTGTCAAGGATTGGCAGCAATGTAAAGCAGAGGAAATAACTTTGATTGACGACGAATACACGGCGGATATCAAGGCGGTGGCCCAACGCAAACGCGGCGTTGATTCAGTTTGAGCTAGAACATGTAGATTACGCGATTCTTGAGTTGTTGCAGCGCTCGACATGCTTTACTCCACGGCAGTTGCTCTACTTGGAGAGAATGGAAGCAGATTATGGAAAAAGCAACTGATGACAATTGAGCCAAATTGTCTCCTCTAGCCCACTTCGGCTACTCACGCGCGAGTCAACGCATTTCCACGCACTTTAGGGCATTGTCCAGCGATTAGACCAGAAGATCCCCTCCACTCCCGATGAAAGCTCGCAAGTGATGTCTGCCTGCTCAGTGCCGCCAAGCGCTCTCACTTGCGCTCTAACGATTGCATGTGGGAAGTGGTCGAGCATGCTGGTACTGAAGGCTACACCGTGCTCTTCAGCATTGCCAAGGATTTGCAATACTTGCAAGGCCCAGGAGATGACGGGGATTGATGATGAGTGGGCGGCGGATATCAAGGCTGTGGGCCAGCGCATGGCGGCGTTGATTCAGCTTGAGCTGGAGCCGGTCGAATATGTGTGGAAGCGTAAAGAATTATTGAGCTGCTGTTAAATATCAACAAATCCTGTCTAAACGGCTTTCTGATTGCAAATCGTAGAGTCTGTGGCCATTGATTTTCCATTGCCAACAACTAGAATCTATGTAGTATATTATACAGTGGTCCCGATAAAACCAGAAGAAGCGCTTTGACCTCTGATATCGCGTTACCCTCATCGTCACAAAGAATCCACTTGATTTTTGCCATCTCTCGTGCCCTCTTCCACTCATCAAGCTAGGATGCTACTCTAGCCCTGCTTTTCCGGTGGCTCATACCTCATTACTCGTCGCTCACGGGAAACTTTACAAGTTGATAGAGCCGGAGTTTTAAAGTCGGAAATAATTTTGCAGGGTAGCTCAATTAAGGTGTAGTTAGCTTCATAGGGTGGAAAAAATGTCTCGCCATCTGGAACGGTTACTACGAATCGATGCCTTACTGAGAGGGAGGCATCGCCAAACAGCTGGTAGCTTAGCTGAAGTTCTGGAGGTGAGCGAGAGAACGGTGCGAAGTGCTCTAGCATTTTTGCGTGATCGCTACCATGCACCTTTAGAGTTCAGTAGGCAAAAGGGCTATCAATATACTGACTCAGGGTGGCGGTTGCCAAGTATCACCCTCAGTAAAGGAGAACTGTTCGCGCTGACGTTGGGAGCCAGAATGCTAGAGGCTTATTCTGGCTCGATGTATGGGGCTGAGTTACGCTCGGCGATCGCGCGATTAAGCGAACGATTGCCAGAGCAAACTTGGGTGAATTTACAACAAGTGGCAGATGAGCGGATCTTATTTAGCTCCGGGGCTGAAATCGACCTTGATCCAGAGGTTTGGCATCAGCTAGAAGAGGCTTGTCAAAGCCTAAAAACGGTGCATATGACCTACTACACTGCCAGTCGTAATGACCTTTCAGAGCGCAAGCTAGACCCTTATGTGCTGCACATTTATCGAGGGACTAACCCCTATGTAATTGGCTATTGCCATCAGCGCCAAGAAATCCGCTGGTTCCGGGTTGATCGGATTAAGAAGCTGATGGTGTTATCAGAAACCTTTGTCCCTAATCCCACGTTTGATGCCAAAGACCATCTGGAAATGATCTTCCAACATGAAGCAGGTGGAATACCGCTGCCTATTGTCATTTGGTTTGATCCGCTCACAGCTCCCTATGTGCGAGAGCGGCGCTGGCATCCGACGCAGGAAATTCAAGAGCACGCTGATGGTTCTTTGACACTCTGCATGGTGGTACGGGGCTTAAATGACTTGAAGCGATGGGTATTGGGCTACGGAAAAGGGGCGCTCGTCAAGGCTCCGCCGGAGTTGGTAGAGATGGTAAAACGGGAAATTCAAACAATGGCTGAACGGTATCAGGAGGGTGTATGACCATTTTTTTGGAGATTCAGTTTCAACTACGCGGTAAAACGCTGCCTTCGGATCATGGCTATGCACTTTATTCCGCTGTGAAGCATCGAGTGCAAAATGCGTCGGAAGTGCTAGGGCTTTCGGGCAATATCCCAGCCGATGTGCGACTATGCAGCATCGCTGGAATTCCAGATCACAATGGTATGATTCATCTTGATCGCGGCTCACGAATGCGGCTAAGGTGTCCGGTTCAGCAGGTTGAGGTTTGGTATCGGCTGATGCAGAACCAAGTGCTTGATATTCGGGGGCATTTGATTCGATTGGTTCAGCCTCGACTGACGCTACCTCAGCCCAGCGAAACGCTCTCAAGCGCGAATGGTGACATTTAAACTAGAGACTATAGCTCATGCAGAAGTCGCGTACTACTTCCTAGAGTCATGCAAGAAAGGATTAGAACGCTTAGAAATCGATGCTCAAGCCGCGATCGACAGCACAGCTGAAGGGAATTTAGCGCGGCGGACTCTGCAAGTCAAAGACAAAAAGATCTTGGGCTATGGCGTTGTGGTCGAAGGATTAAGCAATGAGGATTCGCTAAAACTGCAATGGCATGGATTGGGTGGACGGCAGCATTTTGGCTGTGGCTGGTTTTATCCAACCCAGGAGGAGCTTGATGCCGCCTAAACATACACTGCCGAAACTGGAACCCAATATTCTCTTAGCCAAGTCCTCAACTCCGAAAGCGGCAGACTGGCAAGGGGCTTATCATCTCGTTGGTCACACGGCTGCGGTCGTCAGCTCAGTGACTAGCCTGGTGGATTGTTTAGGCGATCAGCTGCTCGAGCAATTCGGAGCGAACTGTAAATTTAAAACGCTGAGAGCGACTGCACGATTGGCAGCTTATCTCCATGACTGGGGCAAAAGCAATGACCACTTTCAGATGGTGGTACGACATCAACGCGACTTAGTGTTGCAGCCGCAGCTCATTCGCCACGAAATCGGCTCAATACTTCTGGCTTGGGAGTTTCGGGATTGGCTTGAGCAATGTCCAGATGCTGATTTTATGGTGGCGCTTGCAGCAGCAGGGGGCCATCATCTTAAACTGGGTGGCAAACAAGGTCAAGATACTAGTGAACTAGGTGAGGTACGAGAGGGCACAGGCGATACCTGTCTGTACTGGTATGTTCATCATCCTTATTTTCGGAAATTGCTTCGTTATGGGATGAAAACATTGGGCTTGCCAAAAACAATTCCGCCATTCAAATTTTCTCAACGCTGGGAGATTGGGGAAATTAAGCGCTCAAAGCGGCAAGCGATTCTAAATGCGTTTGCAGATTGGGAGCCAGATCCCGCACTGCTGGCAGTGAGCAAGGCTCTACTGATTGCGGGAGATTCGATCGGTTCTGCCTCAACGCAAGTATCAGTAAACATTCACCAGTGGATCAAATATGAGCTGAGCGAAACATTGACGGAAGCCGACCTCCAGAGGGTAATTGATGCTCGACTGGGTGAACATCCCTTGCGACAGTTTCAGCTCGACCTCAAGGAAAAGTCAACGCGAGTTACAATGGCGCGGGCAGGCTGCGGCACAGGCAAAACGCTCGGAGCCTATAACTGGGGACAGAAACACGCGCTCGGTCGCAAGCTGTTTTTCTGCTATCCCACAACCGGCACCAGTACAGAAGGCTTTCTGGACTACGTGCAGGATGAAGTGGAATCGGTGTTGTTGCACTCTCGCTCACGAGTTGACTTGGAACTGGCAAGGACGGGCGAAGAAATCGATAACGGTGACGAAACTGTGAATGAGACCGCTCAGAAGCTTGATGCCTTCAAGGCTTGGGGTGCAAAGGTGAGCATCTGTACAGTAGATACAATCTTAGGATTGCTGGTGCGATTCGTTTACTCGAAATGAGTAATAATACTCAGGGATGAGTGACATTTGAGAGATAACCCAATCTGGGTGGAGTTCGCACTTTAATCTCTCTCAGGTGATAACTGAATGACCATGAGGGTGACATTTTACGGAAATCCTAGAGTACATAAATAGAAGTCCCTCCCCGCAGGTGCAGCGGTGACAGCATCACCCCTACGGTAGCGACTAGCCATCAATCCGTAAAGCGGGGTGAAAAGGAGCTAAGACTGGCAGCCTAAGCCGGTTTCCTTCGAGCATGAACCCATGAGTAGCATTAGCGAAGATGCGTCTGAACCATCGTTACTAAGAACCAGCGAAATAAGGCTTGTCGCGCTGGAGCCAAAAGGCAAAGGATACAGGGACTGGCAAATTAGCAATTGACCAGTAGCACTCCCTAAAAACCCGGTGGAGAGCATCACTCTAAAAGGTTCTATCAATGGTCAGGCGGAACGAAGTAACCTATTACTGCCCTTGGTCGGTCGATACCAAGTAGGTGCTAACCGTATGCAGTGATTAGGAGAGATTGAGTCAGAAGCAAATGCCTTGCTGTAATGGCAAGGATAAGCAGACGGACTCACGGTGATTTGGAATGTAGAGTTATAAGTAGCAATGAATAAGTCTAATACACGACAAATTACTCCCAAATCAACTAAAAACGGATTTCTTCCCATGAAGACTAAACCGTTGAGGAAGGCAAAGAGTAATGAATCGATGGGGGAATGGAGACACATTAACTGGCGCAAGCTGGAGCGACGTGTTTTTAAGTTGCAAAAACGAATCTACAAAGCCTCACAGCGTGGTGATGTTAAAGCTTATCGCAGACTCCAGAAGACGTTGATGAAGTCCTGGTACGCAAGATGTCTATCGGTTCGTCGGGTCACACAGGACAATACTGGAAAGAAAACGGCAGGAGTGGACGGGGTTAAATCCTTATCCCCAGAAGCACGTTTCAGATTGGTTATTAAATTAAAACTAAACTCAAAGGTTAAACCGACACGACGGGTTTGGATTCCCAAGCCACTGGAGTTTAGACTAAAAGCGATCAGAACAGAATGCTGGCAAAATTACGGGT
>CAXUIG010000255.1:0-9384 GCA_964250845.1 uncultured bacterium
TAGAGCAGCGGTTTTGTAAACCGCCGGTCGCAAGTTCAAATCTTGTCACCAGCTTGGCGCGGATTGAGTCTTTAGCCTCAAGATAGTACCGAACGCACTAATCTATACTTTTGGTCCCTACGTGGCCGGGTTTCTGGCTGAATACACTTATCTTAGCCCAGACTCTCTTTCAGTAAAGATATTAAGATCGAATGTGAATAGGATGTTAAGCTGAGCCGCTGGGAATTCATTGGGTAAAGGTTTAAACGGAGCCGCTCGCTCGACAGCTCTCAGAGCCGCTTGGTCTGAGACGGTAGAACCAGAGGTCTTAATCAGGCGCAGATCACTAATCTGACCAGCTCGGCTGATGGAAAAACCAACTATGGTCTTCGCAGAGGAATTAGATAATTCAGGGTGCCAGTGATTTGCTACTTGTGTCCTTAGCGTGTGTAGGTAGGGGCTGATGACGATGTCTTGGCGGGCATCCACTCCCTGAGTACTTGGTGTTGGGCGATCAGCATTTGAAAGACTAGCTAGACGCTCGCTCGTGAACCAAGGGTGATTTAAGGAAACGGGGCCGCCTAGAAGAGTGGCATGCTGACGCTGAATCTGCCTGGGGGTAGATTGCAGTCTGGGCAAAGTCTGAGCAACAGGTGGACTGATGTTCGGGCTACTATGCGGTGCCAGGCGATTGGCATTTGGGAGATGAGCTATACGAGCTTCGGTGAACGAATGGCGATCTGGCTTAGCATAACCGTCTAAAAGACTGGCATGCTGACGCGGAGGCGGGCTGGAATTAGATTGCACTTTGGGCATCCGAGCAACAGGTGGACTGATCTTCGGCTTGCGCTCTTTTAGTGGTACGGGGTGTCGACGCGGTGCTGGCTGAAGCGGTTGGGGTGGCAAGGCATCCTGAGTAGGCTGGGGAGTTAATAATTTTGACTGGGTCAAACTTGGTTTCCTTGAAGGCAAGGGAGTAGTAGGTTTTGCCGAAAATGCCGCTGTTGCGATCGGCAGTTCAGGACGGGCTTTCCCCCCAGATCTTGAGTTGGTAGAGGCAATTTGTTTTGCATCTTTAGGCGGTGCAACTTTATCTGCTGGCACCTCAATAAATTTGACTGGTATCGGTGCGTCGGACTTAGTCTGCAGTGGCTGGTTCTCACTCCTGAGCCAGTATTTTTCTATACCTAAGAAGACAGCCCCATGCAAAAGTAGCGATATTGCCGGGAAAAGCATTCTCTTGTAAGGGCGATTACCCAAACTATGCTGGAGCTTCCAATCTAGAGACATGCAATTTTGCCAAATAATAAAGTTAGTTTTATCGTGTAGGGCAGAAATTCACGCCGCCCTTTGTCGGAGCAGTTCTTTACACTGTTGTAGCAAATTGGATCAATTGCTTGCAGTTGGATACCGTCCCATGCTCAACCTAAATCAATCTAAACGCCTAACCTCGCTCGACGTATTTCGGGGTATTGCCATCACCGGCATGATCCTAGTCAATAAGGCGGGAATCGCAGACCAAGTTTATCCCCCCCTGCTCCATGCCGAGTGGAACGGCTGCACGCCTACAGACTTGGTTTTTCCCTTCTTCCTGTTCATTGTCGGTGTGGCGATGGCCTTCTCCCTTTCCAAGTACACTGAGGGAAACCGTGTGGGCTGGACATCTGTTTATTGCGGCATCGGACGCCGCAGCGCGATTTTGTTTACCCTTGGCTTGCTACTGAACGGTTTCCCAACTTACGACTTCAGCACAATCCGCATTATGGGTGTGTTGCAGCGGATCAGCCTTGCCTACCTGTTTGCCGCCCTGGCAGTTCTCAACCTGCCGCGAAGGGGGCAGTGGGCGCTGGCGGCACTATTACTGGTCGCGTATTGGGTGGCGATGTCGTTTGTGCCGGTTCCCGGTTATGGAGCTGGTAACCTATCGCGAGAGGGGAATCTGGGGGCTTATATTGATCGCTTGGTGATTGGAACACAGCATCTGTATCGGCACGAATTCAAATCCATGGGAGATCCAGAGGGTTTGTTCAGCACCCTACCCGCTGTGGTGAGTGTCCTTGCTGGCTACTTCACTGGACAGTGGTTACGCACCCAGTCTGTAAAATCGCGCACGAGTGTGGGGCTGGTAGTGTTTGGTCTTGGTTGCCTGGGCGCTGGGTGGGCGTGGGGGTGGGTATTCCCCATCAACAAGAAGCTGTGGACGAGTTCCTATGTCCTCTTCACCACAGGTTGGGCATTGCTGTTACTAGCTGCCTGTTATGAATTGATTGAAGTGCGTCGGTTGCACCGATGGGGGCGTCCGTTTGAAGTGATGGGGTTGAACGCCATCTTCGTCTTCGTCGCTTCGGTTTTGGTGATTAAAATCCTGAACAATACCCATGTCGGAGGTAGCGACAGCGCTCCAACCACCTACACCTGGATCTATGAGCATTGGTTCTTGCCCTGGGCTGGGGCAATGAACGGTTCGCTATTGTTCGCTATAGTAACAGTGTTATTCTGGTGGGCGATTCTCTATGCAATGTATCGCCAGCGCTGGTTCGTCAAAATTTGAGCAATACTTCCAGCATTTCGGCTAAGATCAAGTCCTGAAAACTCTGGATATAGGGAGAGGTTGGATTGCCTACGCTTGGTGTCAATATTGATCACATCGCCACCATCCGGCAGGCACGGCAGACGGTCGAGCCAGACCCCGTCGCGGCAGCGGTGTTGGCAGAACTGGGAGGAGCCGATGGCATTACGGTGCATCTGCGGGAAGACCGGCGGCATATTCAAGACCGGGATGTACGGTTGTTGCGGCAAACCGTGCGAACCCATTTGAATTTGGAAATGGCAGCCACCGATGAAATGGTAGCGATCGCACTTGACATTAAACCCGATTACGTCACTCTAGTACCAGAAAAACGCGAAGAGGTAACGACTGAAGGAGGACTGGATGTCGCTGGTCAGATTGAGAAACTGGGTGAGATAGTACACAGGTTGCACTCAGAGGGAATCCCAGTCAGCCTATTTATCGATCCCGACTCTGCACAGATCCAAGCATCTGTCAACGTCAAGGCACAGTATATTGAACTACACACTGGGAGATATGCCGAGGCTATCGGTGAAGCGAGTCGGAAACAGGAATTAGCGGTATTAGCAAAAGGGTTGAGCTACGGGATCAAAGCGGGATTGCGAGTCAACGCCGGTCACGGCCTCACCTACTGGAACGTCTATCCCGTTGCCTGCCTGGTAGGTATGGAAGAACTCAATATTGGTCATACCATCATCAGCCGAGCGGCTCTAGTCGGCATAGAGCGAGCTGTCCGAGAGATGAAACAAGCGATGCGGGGGATGTTGTGATTGAAAAGAGATGGAATATGCAAACTTATTACTACGTTCTGGCAAGTCAACGCTTTTTGCTAGAAGAAGAACCACTTGAGGAGGTGCTGAGGGAGCGCACTCGTCACTACCACGAGCAGGAAAAAGAAATTGATTTTTGGTTAGTCTTGCAGCCTGCCTTCCTGGAAGCACCGGAGATGGCAGAGGTCAAAGCCCAATCCCCCCAACCTGCTGCTGCTGCTATTATTTCCACCAATCCCGAGTTTATTACCTGGCTAAAACTGCGATTGGAGTACGTGATTACAGGGAAATTTCAGGCTCCTTCCGATCCGATTCCCGACCCTTTGGCCTCGCTTGGGAAGAGAGGGGGAGAGGGGGAGAGGGGGTGATACCCTCCCCCTCTCTAATAAGCAGGACTAGCCAGCCAGGAGATGGTCATGCCCAGAGCCGAGCCGACAATGACCTGAACAGGTGTGTGTCCTAGTAATTCCTTGAGGCGGTTTTCGTTAAAGTGGTGGTCTTCCCGAAACAATTCGTCAATCATTTGGTTGAGGATGCGGGCTTGCTTACCGGCGGCTTGGCGCACCCCAGCGGCATCGTACATGACGATAATCGCAAAGACGGCGGTGATCGCAAACTCAGGACTGGCCCATCCAACTGTTTGGCCGATACCAGTTGCTAGCGCCGTAACCAGAGCGGAATGGGCACTGGGCATGCCGCCGGTTGTGACTAGGACGCGCAAATTCACTTTGCGATTTTTGAACAGCTCGATCACGAGCTTAGATGCTTGAGCGATTAGACAAGCTACCAGAGCAACCAGCAGCACCCGGTTGTCTATGATTTTGCCAAAGTCCTGCATGGTGTTTCGGTTGGTGGGGCTAGTGAGTGCGGCTGGTAATGAAGTTGGCTAGAGCTGACAGAGGTGTGGCGCTCTCTCCAAATGGGGCTAGTTCCGCCGATGCCGCCTCAACCAGCTGTTGGGCTTGGCGCTGGGATTCCTCCAGCCCCCAGAGGCTAGGATACGTTGCTTTTTGGGCTTTTTGATCCTTACCAGCTGTTTTACCTAATTCCTCCTGGGTGGCGGTGATATCCAGGATGTCATCCACAATCTGAAACGCCAGCCCAATGTTTTGAGCATAGCGAGACAGCCGTTGCAGGTCACTTTGGGGTGCCCCCGCCAAAATCCCACCACAAACCACAGAGGCTTCTAAGAGGGCAGCGGTTTTGTGGGTATGGATGAAATGAAGGGTTTCCAGGGAAATGTCCGGCTTTCCCTCCGATTCGAGGTCAAGCACTTGACCACCAACCAACCCAAGTGGTCCCACCGCTTTTGCCAACCGGGCAGTCACCTGCAACAGTTGCTCCGCTGGCACGTTCCGAGTGTTGAGTGCAACAAACTCAAAGGCGTAAGCCAACAAGCCATCCCCAGCCAGAATCGCAATATTTTCACCATAGACCTTGTGGTTCGTTAGCTGGCCCCGCCGGTAATCGTCGTTGTCCATAGCCGGGAGGTCGTCGTGGATCAACGACATGGTGTGGATCATCTCCAAGGCACAAGCCGTTGGCATCGCCATTTCCACCGTGCCTCCAACCATTTCACAGGTGGCAAGACACAGAATGGGACGCAAACGCTTGCCCCCAGCTAACAGTGAGTAGCGCATCGCCTCATAAATTTTCTCTGGATAGATGACTGGGATGGCACTATCCAGCGCGACTTCACAGAGGTGCTGTCGCTCTTGCAGATAGGCTGATATGTCAAACGAGGCTTTCCCTTGAGGCATCTGCAGTTTATCCGTTGCTACCATCCCTCAATTCCTTAAGCTGGTTATGTCCGTAAAATAATTTTACGGGGCAATGGGAGCGTCTGGATATCGGTGGATGTAGCTTGACACTGTATTTTGCAACAGCATGGCTACAGTCATGGGGCCAATGCCGCCAGGCACTGGGGTGATAAATTGGGCTACGCCTTGGACAGAATTAAAGTTTACATCTCCCACAAGGCGGCTGTTGTCCGCGCCATCAGTAACGCGATTCATACCCACATCTACCACTACAGCGCCCACTTTCACCATATCAGCTGTAATGAGTTCTGGGCGACCTACCGCAGCGATCAGAATATCAGCATTCTTGGTAATGGCTTCGAGGTTATGCGATCGCGAATGAGCGATCGTCACCGTGGCATTAGCCTCGAGTAACATCAGCGCCATGGGCTTGCCCACTAAAATACTGCGTCCAACCACAACCGCCTCTTTCCCCACCAGAGAAATCTGATATTCCTGTAAAAGGCGCATTACCCCAGCTGGGGTGCAGCTGCGTAATCCAGGCTCTCCTCGCACGAGGAGACCTAAATTAACAGGGTGAAGTCCATCAGCGTCTTTGTCTGGAGCAATTTGATTCAGCAGTGAAACGGCATCCAGGTGGTTAGGCAGCGGCAGCTGAATCAGAATTCCATCCACCCGCTGATCTTGATTTAGTGCTTGAATCACTTGCTCGAGTTCTGCTTGGGTGGTGTCAGTTGGAAAATGCTGCCCAAAGGAGGCAATGCCCACTTTACCACAGGCGCGTTCTTTATTCCGCACGTATACGGCACTGGCTGGGTTGTCGCCAACCATTAGCACTGCTAAACCAGGCGAACGTCCAACTTCGGTTTGTAATCCTTGAATACGCGATCGCAGTTCCGTCAGAATCCGCTCAGCCAGAGCTTTTCCATCTAGTATTTGGGCAGTTTTTGTATCCATTAGAATTCCAATCAGATTCGCTATTCAGCGCCTGCTGTCCGATGCTAGGAGCGGATGGGTCAACACAGCACGCTTCTAAAGTTTCTCAGATCACTGGTATATATTTATGAGTATTGAGCTAGTTAATGTTGCGATCGCTATTGTGTATACAATAGACAAGTTTCTTCTCCAGTTGCGAGACGACATCCCCGGTATTGTCTACCCTGGTCACTGGGGTTTATTTGGCGGTCATATCGAACCAGGTGAAACCCCCGATGTTGCTGTAAAGCGAGAACTGCTAGAGGAAATCGGCTATGTCCCGCCAATGCTCTGGAAGTTTGGCTGTTATTCCGATTCACGGGTGGTTCGCCACGTTTACCAGGGATCACTCACGGTGGAATTAAATCAGCTGGTTCTCAATGAAGGTTGGGATATGGGTTTATTCACACCTGAGCAAATTTTACAGGGTAGCTGCTACTCAAAACGAGCTGGTGAGGTTCGCCCTTTGGTGCTTCCCGCCCAAGAAATTTTGCTGGATTTCATCAACAGGGGCTTTTAACGCTCATCATTGCGATAAAGTCAATAATGACTAAGGCGTATCCCTGACTTTACATGAGCGTTCCTCCCTCTGCATCTAGCTTGCCCGACCCCAAAGGAACTAACCCGACGATACGTAACGCTGACTACCGGCAGCTGGAGCGGGAAAAACTTAGCCCGATGATGCAGCACTATGTCGAAATCAAGGATCAGTATCCCCATGCGCTGCTGCTGTATCGGGTGGGCGATTTCTACGAAGTCTTTTTCCAGGATGCCTGTACCGTTTCAGAGCAACTAGAGTTAGTTCTAACGGGTTACCATGGCGGCAAAGAAATTGGGCGGGTGCCGATGTCGGGGGTTCCCCACCATTCTATAGATAGGTATTGCAGCCTGTTGGTGGAAAAGGGGTATGCGATCGCTATCTGCGATCAGGTAGAAGACTCAGCTGTTGCTGCCGCCCAAAGTCGTCAGGTGCGGCGCGAAGTAACGCGCGTTCTCACTCCCGGTACGTTGCTCGATGACGGAATGCTCAGTGCCCGCCGCAATAACTTTTTGGCAGCTGTGGTCATTGCTGGTAACCATTGGGGTTTGGCTTATGCAGATATTTCCACTGGGGAATTTGTTACCACTCAAGCCAGTAATTTAGATCAGCTGACGCAAGAACTAATGCGCTTGCAGCCATCCGAGGTGCTGGTGCCGATTAATGCCCCAGACTTGGGTACTTTACTGCGACCGGGAGAAACGTCGGAACACCTGCCCAGCTGTTTGCCAGCACAATTTTGCTACGCGCTCAGGTCGCAAACTCCCTTCACGATAGCCACAGCGCGCTCCAGACTGTTGGAGCGGTTAAGAGTGCGATCGCTCGAAGGACTCGGCTGTGAACACCTCCCCCTTGCAGTTCGAGCAGCTGGCGGGTTGCTGCAGTATTTGGAAGACACTCAGAAAGAAAATCAGGTGCCTCTCCAGTCGCTGCGTACCTACACCCTTAGTGACTACCTGATTCTTGACCACCAAACCCGTCGCAATCTTGAAATCACCCAAACCGTCCGAGATGGGACCTTTCATGGCTCACTCCTATGGGCATTAGATAAAACCAGCACCGCAATGGGCGGTCGTGCTTTGCGCCGGTGGTTTTTGCAACCGCTGCTAGATATCAAAGGCATTCGGGCGCGGCAGGATAGTATCCAAGAACTGGTGGAAAATAGCTCATTGCGGCAAGACTTGCGGCAGCTGTTACGTCAAATCTACGATTTGGAACGGCTGACTGGTCGCGCTGGCTCGGGTACTGCCAATGCGCGGGATTTAGTAGCCCTGGCAGATTCACTGCTTAGATTACCGGAACTGGCTTGCTTAGTGGAGACAGCGCGATCGCCCTACCTCCGTGCCTTGCAGAAAGTGCCACCAGTATTGGAACAGCTAGGACAGCAAATACGCGCCCATATAGTAGAGTCGCCTCCCCTCTATCTCACCGAGGGGGGCTTGATTCGTGCCGCTATTAACCCTCAACTGGATGAAATGCGTCTTGCCCTGGAAGAAGACCTGCAATGGATTGCCAACTTAGAAGTAGATGAGAAAGCCCGGACTGGGATTCCTACACTGAAGGTGGGGTTTAACAAAACCTTTGGCTACTACATCAGTATCTCGCGGATGAAAGCTGACCAAGTGCCAGATAATTACATCCGCAAGCAAACCCTGACCAATGAGGAACGCTACATTACGCCGGAGTTAAAAGAGCGGGAAGCGCGAATTCTCACCGCGAGGGACGACTTGAACAAACTGGAGTATGAGATTTTTGCTCTTTTGCGCTCAGAGGTGGGAGAACAAGCGGAACTGATTCGCAATGTTTCCCGTGCTGTGGCTGCAGCGGATGTGTTGTGTGGTCTGGCAGAGGTGGCGGTGTATCAGGGATACCGAAGGCCTGAAATGGTTGAAGGACCGGAAGTTACGATTGTTGACGGGCGTCATCCGGTGGTAGAGCAGTCATTACCGGCTGGGTTCTTTGTGCCGAATTCGACTCAGTTGGGGAGAGAGGCACCTGACTTAATCATTCTGACTGGACCAAATGCGAGTGGGAAGAGTTGTTATTTGCGGCAGGTGGGGTTGATTCAGCTGATGGCTCAGGTGGGGAGTTTTGTGCCAGCTTTTGAGGCGCGGCTGGGAATAAGCGATCGCATTTTCACTCGTGTCGGTGCCGTGGATGATCTGGCAACGGGTCAATCCACGTTTATGGTGGAAATGAATGAAACGGCGAATATTCTCAACCACGCCACCGCCCGGTCTCTTGTTCTGCTGGATGAAATTGGTCGAGGGACAGCGACGTTTGATGGTCTTTCTATCGCCTGGGCAGTAGCAGAGTACTTGGCAACTGAAATCCGGGCACGGACGATTTTTGCCACCCACTACCACGAATTGAATGAACTAGCCTCGATTTTGCCCAATGTAGCTAACTACCAGGTGACGGTGAAAGAGCTACCTGATCAGATTGTGTTCTTGCACCAAGTCCAACCAGGCGGGGCTGATCGGTCGTATGGCATTGAAGCCGGACGACTGGCAGGTTTACCGGCACAAGTGATTCAGCGAGCCAAGCAAGTGATGGGTCAAATTGAGCAGCACAGCAAAATTGCCGTTGGACTGCGTGAAGGGGGATTGGGTGCGGGGGTTCCCCCGCTTGAGCAAAGTGTCGCGCCGATAGAATCGGCTAACGCGGCAAGTGAACATCTGGTTCCAGGTGAGGTCAGGGCAAACGCATCTAGCCAGCACTCCTAAAAATCCTAGTTCCTAGGTTCTGCCTGGGAACTGCATTATAGAGGCTCTGCCTCAATAGTAGAAACCA
>CAXUIG010000256.1:0-9318 GCA_964250845.1 uncultured bacterium
CTGCGCTTGAAGTAGCAGCATAAGCTGCTATCTATACTATAAATATATTACGCTTACTATCCGCTTCCGCTTGCACCTTTTTGTAGTCTCGTTGGGCAATTTTTCTAGCTGCGATCGCATCAAAAGTAGCTCTACGTAACGCCCTGCTGTGGGCATCCAATGTGTCCACTTCCGCTGGGAAGTTTTCTGAGTCTGGTTGGGCAATTTTTCTAGCGGCGATCGCTCTGGCACCGTCGGCTGCGGGCATCGCCTCAACATTAAAGTTCTGTGATGAAAAATAGTTGTTTGAACTCGAAGGAAAAGTTACAACCATGATAGCCCCGCCAATGAACTAGACCGTTCAGTATGATTATGCTTACTACACTAGACTGTTCAGTATGATTTTGTCAATGCTGGGTCGTTTGAGCGTATCTAGCCAGTGAGGGAGAGAGGAAGGAGGAAATCACTAAGCTAATCTGCACAAAAGCAAGCATATTTTTTGTGTAGGCTTTCTTGTGGGGTGTGGGGTAAGAAGCTTGTCGATAGGACGTTTTAAGTCTTTCCCTACCCCCTACACCCCATTTCAACAGGCTTTCTTAAATGACGATTAGCTTAGCTGTGGCTTGTAGGGATGAACGAGCGCGAGAATAGGAGCAGTAAATTCTTGCAGAATTAGAAATGTTGCTACATTTAAGTACATGGCCTGAAGTCGAAGCCTACCTAGAGCAGTCGAAGGGGATTATTCTCCCCATTGGTTCTACCGAGCAACATGGGCCAACGGGGTTGATTGGCACGGATGCGATTTGTGCAGAAGCGATAGCCAATGGTGTGGGAGAAGCAACCGGGGCAATAGTTGGTCCCACCATCAATGTGGGAATGGCATTGCACCACACCGCCTTTCCCGGCACGATTAGCCTCCGACCCAGCACAATGATTCAGGTGATTCGAGACTACGTGACCTGTTTAACCAGGGCTGGGTTTACTAAGTTCTTATTTATTAATGGTCATGGCGGCAACATTGCCACGCTCAAGGCGGCTTTCGCCGAGACGTACTCCCATCTAGCAGACCTGAACATTCCCAATGCCCAGCTGGTGCAGTGCCAAGTTGGTAACTGGTTCATGTGTGGCTCAGTTTACAAACTGGCAAAAGAGTTATACGGCGATCAGGAAGGTTCCCACGCCACTCCCAGTGAAGTAGCTGTAACTCAGTACGTTTATCCAGACTCGATTAAGCAAGCACCTCTTTCAGCTGAAGTTGCGTCTGGACACAAAATCTATGGGGCAGCTGAGTTTCGGCAGCGCTATCCAGATGGGCGTATGGGGTCTAACCCGGCTTTAGCGACGCCTGAACATGGGAAGCAGTTTTATGAGTTGGCAGTGAAGGAACTGAGCAACGGCTACCTAGAATTTTTGCATGAGCAATAAGAAGATCATCTGGTGGGTGTGAGTTTGACGATCATCGCTTTGTCCGTCACGTTCAGGCTGATCGTTTTGTTGCTGATGGTGGCAGGTACCGAAGACATATTGCCGGAGTCGTCCAGAGAATAGACGCGGGCGCTACTGATCGGCGTCTTCAGCCTCAGCTTGGTCGGCATCGCTGGCGGCTTGATCTCCCGGACTGGCGTGCTGCTGATGTCGCCATTAGAAATCTCATGCCACACTACCAGGTAAAATGAACGATCCCGCTTTTGCAGCAGCAGATGATGTACATATTGCGTCCGATCATACCCGGCGGGTGGATTGAAGGTGAGCGTGTAGTTCAGCGAGCCCTTAGTGAGGCTGGGGGCGGGATCTTTGAGCACGCTGATCAGGTTCTTCAAAGCAGTGTAGGCTGGCTTCGGGCTGAGGTCATTGCGCAGCAGACCATAGTTGGTCTGCGGATTGCTAGGGTCTTTCGACTCATCAACGAACTCGTAGGAGCAGGTGCGGACGATGCCGAGGCGGAAGTACTCCAGAAACAGTCGGGGCATGTATTTGCCATGCATCGTCTCAGAGATGCCTTTAGGTGTCTTATTCGTGTAGTAGCCAGTTTCTGTCGCCGCCATCGGCTTGGAGCCAAATGGCGGCGCGTACACGTCGAAGGCAAGGGCATGTTCGTCGATATTGACAGAGGGAAAGTTGGCTTGCCAGTAGTATTTAGAAATGGTGTCGTAGCTGAAGGGGTTATTGAAAGGGTTCCCCCCGTTGGGGTAGGGATGAAAGTTGCCCCAGTCTACATAGCGGCTTAGGTCGCCCAAAGGTGATTTGGTGTCGTACCCGTAGGTCACTCCCAGCGACGGACCAATCACCTTGACTTTGGCAGTCGCCGGATCGCTCTTCAACCCCTTCCAGGTGTCCTTTGTAGCACTGCGCACATATGGTACCCAATACAAAGGAGACTTCGGGTCGTTACTGAGCTTGGCGGTATCGCCCGGATGCCAAGAGACATTGTTGTAGAACAAGTCAATTTCGTTGAGAATTTCCACCCCGTCAATGACATTAGTCCCAACTTTTTTGAGCACAAAGTCGTGGATATTGTAAGACGGGGGGTTCACCCAGTACGACGAATTGGGCGCAATTCCCAAGTTGGGATCGAGTATGAAGGTCGTCTTGATGCCAAGGGAAGCCAGTTGTTTCATTTTCGCAATGATGTCGTCACTGCTGCCGCTGTCACGGACGTGGCGGATGCCCAGCTCCACCAGTTTTTGCTTAACGGCGTTATATTTGCTCCCATATGGGGTATCGGCGTATCCCCAGTGCGTGGCAACGCAGATGGTGTCTACAAAGCTGTTGGCGCTTTTGGCTCTCTCGGGAACCGTAACCGGGGCGCCTTTCTCCATAGGCACTGCACTACTAAGTATCTGCGGCTCTCCCCCACACTGCACCAAGGGGAGACAGAGCAGCGAGAGCAGCATGAGTCGTAGTTGCCGTTGGTTGCGTTGTGGCATATTGTCAATCTTCATCTGACTCTGACATCTCAGCCTCCTGAAGGTGTTGAGGCGGAATAGCAGCAATGATCGCATCTATTACCTTTGCCACTGGAATAATTTCCAAATCCAGGTTTGGGAAGGTTTGACCCTTGGGGACGATCGCTCGCTTGAACCCCAGCTTGGCGGCCTCTTTCAAGCGCAGTTCCATCTGGGAAACCGATCTCACTTGTCCCCCGAGTCCGACTTCGCCAATCAGGACTGTGCCCGGATCAACAACGCGATCGCGGAAACTGGCAACCACTGCGATCGCCACGCCCAAATCCACAGCTGGCTCTTCCACACGCAGACCCCCAGCTGAGGCAACATAAACATCTAATTTAGACAGGGGAATCCCCACTCTTTTTTCCAACACCGCCAGAATTTGCAGCAGTCTGTTGTAGTCAACACCAGTAGTAGAGCGGCGGGGCGAAGCGTAGCTGGTTGGACTCACCAGCGCTTGCAACTCCACCACAATTGGGCGAGTGCCTTCACAGGCTACCACGATCGCACTGCCAGGAACTACTTCCTCGCGGTTGCCTAAGAATAGCTCCGAGGGGTTGGAGACTTCCCGTAGTCCCCGGTCTATCATTTCAAACACGCCGATTTCGTGAGTTGCACCAAACCGATTTTTTACTGAGCGCAGTAGGCGGTGACTAGCAAAGCGATCGCCCTCAAAATACAGCACCGTATCCACCAAGTGTTCTAGTACCTTTGGCCCCGCGATCGCCCCTTCCTTGGTAACATGTCCCACAATCAACAGCGTGATGTCCTCCCGCTTCGCCACCTGCATCAACGCCGATGTACATTCCCGCACCTGAGCCACAGAGCCAGGAGCCGACGTCAGAGCCGGAAAGTAAATTGTCTGGATACTGTCAATCACCGCCACATTGGGTTTGAGCGATTCCAACTCCCTCATGATCTCTTCTAGATCTGTTTCCGGTAGTACGTAGAGATCCGCACCAGCACCTTTCTCAGCTACAGTAGCCTTAGGTATAGAGTCAGGGGTTGGCAACGCTGGTTGCATCTGGTCGGTTCCCCTGCTAAAAACCCCTAAGCGAGAAGCTCTTAGCTTCACCTGTGGCCCCGATTCTTCCCCACAGACATAGAGGATGCGGTACTGTTGAGCCAGTAGATTCGAGACTTGGAGCAGCAGTGTCGATTTACCAATTCCCGGATCACCCCCAATCAGCACCAAAGAGCCAGGAACAATGCCACCACCCAGTACTCGATCCAGTTCCCCATAGCCAGACAACCATCTTGCCTGATGGCGATCAGTAATTTGCGCGAACGTAAGAGATGCTCTTTGTTTGGCTGTACCCGCTGATTTGCTCTTGACCCGATTGGATTGCAAACCCCCCCGACTGGGAAGAGCTACTGCCGATGTTTCGATCTGCTCTTCTAGGGAGTTGTAAGTGTCGCACGCCGGACACTTGCCAAACCATTGTGGGGTTTCTGCCCCACATTCGTTACAAACGTAGTAGGTTCGAGGTTTTGGCATGTGTTAATTGTTAAATAATCTTCATGAATCTATTAGCTTGATAAGCCCTGAAATGCAGCCAGCGCAAGAATTACAGCGTTTTTAACCTGACCAAATAGGTTAATATATTAATGTAATAGTACTAAAATTTAAGTTTCATAAAGTTTGGTTAAGGAGCGTTGAGAAGCTTGGAAAGTCATAAAGAAAAAATCCTGGTGGTGGACGATGAAGCCAGCATTCGCCGCATTCTAGAAACTCGCCTTTCTATGATTGGTTATGATGTTGTTACAGCCGCTGATGGCGAAGAAGCTTTAGACACTTTTCGCAAAGCCGGTCCAGACTTGGTGGTTCTGGACGTTATGATGCCCAAACTCGATGGCTACGGAGTCTGTCAAGAATTGCGCAAGGAATCAGACGTTCCCATCATTATGCTAACAGCGCTGGGAGATGTGGCTGACCGAATCACGGGGCTGGAGCTGGGTGCTGATGACTACGTTGTCAAACCGTTTTCCCCCAAAGAGCTAGAAGCCCGGATTCGCTCAGTCCTGCGGCGAGTGGACAAAACGGGTGCCTCTGGCATTCCCAGTTCTGGTGTCATTTATGTGGGGCATCTGAGAATAGACACGAACAAGCGACAAGTCTATAAAGGTGATGAGCGCATCCGACTCACTGGGATGGAGTTCAGTCTTCTGGAACTGTTGGTTAGCCGCTCTGGAGAAGCATTTTCCCGCTCTGAGATTTTGCAAGAGGTATGGGGATACACTCCAGAGCGGCACGTAGATACTCGCGTAGTGGATGTTCACATTTCACGGCTAAGGGCGAAGTTGGAAGACGATCCGAGTAATCCAGAGCTGATTCTGACGGCGCGAGGCACTGGCTATCTGTTCCAACGAATTATTGAGCCAGGGGAGGAATGATTCAAAAAGCACATGGCTAAACCTGATCCAAATCGAGTCCTGCGGCGTCTACCCATCTTTGTCGGTGGGTTAGCAGGTGTGTTGCTGCTGATTAACCGTTTGTTGACGCCTCAGCTAACTGATTCTCAAGCTCGTGCAGACGCGCTGGGCGTGATTTTAAGTGCGGTATTGATTTTGACTGGTCTATTATGGCAGCAAGTGCAAGCGCGATCGCCCGACGTTGTTGATCTGATCGGCGAGGAAGGTTTTGAGCTTGCGCCTTTGCCGGAACCAGTAAAAATAGAACTGGCTTGGGCGTCACATTTGTTGCTCACAAATACGGCGACGCGATCGCTTGTGGTTTGGTATCAGGGAAAAACTCTGTTGCGGCGGGGGATATTGGGTGCCAAGCTTGAAGTCACCGGGCCGATTTTGCAACGGGTGCTGGAAAAACAAAAGCCGGTTTATCTAGTTGCTTTGAAAATATATCCAGGACGGATTGAATTTGATTACTTGCCAGAGAATACTCAAGCTGTCATCTGTCAGCCGATGGGTAAACAGGGAGCACTTATTTTGGGGGCTAATGCCCCCCGCAGTTATACCAAGCAGGATGAAACCTGGATTGCTGGCATTGCGGACAAATTAGGTTTTACGCTCAGCAGCTATTTAAAAGATGATGTGGCACCGACTGGGACTTAAAAGGGGGCATATTATCTGATTTGCAGCTGGGCTGTCTGGTTGAAAAACTGACGACACAGGCCCTGCGTGATCGTGATCGTCGTCACCAAGTTGGCAAAGGCTAGCATGAACATAATTAAGATCTGGTAGGACGCTGCATCGAGCGGATTAACCCCACTTAGGAGTTGACCAGTGATGATTCCCGGTAGCGTCACAACGCCCACAACCATCATCTGGTTTAGGGTGGGAATTAGACCGGCTCTAATCGCATCTTTGCGGTACTGGGCTATCGCTTGCTGGGGGGTAGCGCCTAAGCTCAAGTGGGTTTCAATTTCCAGTTGACTGGCGTTGACGGTTCCTAGTAGGCGTTCACCCGCGATCGCAGCCCCATTCATGGCATTTCCTAACACAATCCCAGCTAGTGGAATCAAGTACTGCGGCTCATACCAAGTCTGGGGATGAATCACCAACAAATTGGTATAGGTAAGCGTCACAACAGTGCTGACCAAAATCGATCCCCACACCAAGGGCAACAGCTTAGGGTACTTTTTGCTAATGCGATTACGGGCTACAACGGCGGCAATAGTTAACATCACCGCTATAACTGCCAGCACTGCCCAGGGATTATTCAAGGCGAAGATAAACGCCAAGATGTAACCTACTACTAGTAGCTGTAAGACGGTTCTGCCAGTAGCGATCGCTAAACTCCATTCTAGTCCTAATCGCTCCCAGGCAGATAAACCAATGGCGATCGCCATCATTCCCAGAGCCCAAGCAAAATCCACCAAATTCAGCCGAATCAAATCCTTCATCAGTCGTTCGAACTACAAAGGCTCACTATCCCAACTGTAAATGCATTGGGAATTCCTTTGATGGCAAAATGGTTGAATGGCGTGAGGTAAAAAAGAAATCAATAAGTTACACAATTTAACCAACAGCAAAAATTCGCTTTACCTAAGGATTGTAGGTGAAATTCAGCGTGAAGAAAATTCCTCCCCTTGACCTGGCGCAGCAGTACGCAACCATCGAAACAGAAGTGAGTGATGCTGTGTTAGGGGTTTTAGCCTCTGGCCGTTACATCGGTGGCCCGCTAGTTGAGGGCTTTGAGCAACAGTTTGCCACCTATATAGGCGTCACAGAATGCGTGGCCTGCAACTCAGGTACTGATGCCCTGTACCTGGCACTACGAGCCTTGGAAATTGGTCCAGGTGACGAAGTGATTACAACAACATTCTCATTTTTCGCTGCTGCTGAGGTAATCAGCGCGGTCGGTGCAACGCCTATTTTGGTTGATATTGACGCTCGAACGTTTAATCTCGACCTCGAGCAAGTGGCAGTTGCCATTACCGACAAAACCAGGGCAATTATCCCAGTTCACCTGTTCGGGCAGGCGGTCGATATGACCGCACTCGTGGCGATCGCTCAGTCTCACCAGCTGGCAGTGATAGAAGACTGCGCCCAGTCCACTGGTGCCGAATGGGAGGGACAAAAAGTAGGCAGCATTGGACACATCGGCTGCTTTAGTTTCTACCCCACCAAGAATCTGGGCGGCTGTGGAGATGGTGGGGCTGTGACGACCAACGACCCCGCGATCGCTGCGGCGATTCGGATGCTACGGGAGCATGGTGAGCAAACTCGATACCTCCACGCGGCAATTGGCGTCAATAGTCGCCTGGATGCCCTGCAAGCCGCGATTCTCCAGATTAAGTTACGGTATCTAGACACTTGGAATGAGCAGCGCCGGGCGATCGCGACCCGTTATCACCAGTACCTGGGCGATGTTCCTGGAGTTGTCATACCCCAAGAATTAGCTGGTTCTCAAGCAGTTTGGAATCAATACACCATTCGTCTATCTAGGGGCGACCAGAACAGCGCTGGTACAGCTCTAAGCTATCGGGACTGGGTACGTAGCCAGCTACAAGAGCGGGGCATCGGTTCAATGGTTTACTACCCGCGACCTTTACATTTGCAGCCCGTCTACCAGTGTCTGGGCTATCAGCTGGGACAATTTCCAGTGGCGGAGCAAGCCTGCCATCAGGTTTTATCTTTGCCAATGTTCCCAGAACTATCTTTACAGCAGCAAGACCAGGTGATTTACACCCTAAGCGCATTGAATGGAACCTGCTCCACCAACCCGGAGGCAGTGAAGATAATGTAAACGCTTGGTTTTAAGTAGATGTAAGAATTATTTTTGCATGACTGGACAGAGCCTTTACGCAGTAAGCGTTTTGGTCTCTGTCCATACTAATTCTCCTAAAGGATTGCTTGACTATAGGTTGGCGAAGGTGCGAGGACGGCTCACACTTGCCAATGCTTCAACCAGTCCACGAACAGCGGCGATCATCGCCACTTCACTATTGAGCTGGTTGATGGCAGAGCCTACACCCACACCAGCTGCCCCAGCCGCGATCGCCATCGGAGCCGTCACGCTGGATATACCTGAAGCACACAGCACTGGGACAGGCACAGCACGAGAAATCTCATAGGCAGCTGCCAGAGTCGGACCTGCCTTTTCAATTAGTCCTAGCGTTCCGGCATGAGCCGGGGTGCTGCTGGTTCCGCCTTCGGTTTGGATAATATCAGCCCCAGCTTTAACCAGTTCCTCTGCCAGCTGTACTTGCCGGTCGAGTTCCAAAATGTGGGGAACGGTAACAGATAGAGTGATATTGGGCAGGAGCGATCGCGTCTGGTAAGTGAGCAATAGTACTTCCTCTGCCTCAAATCGGCGACCTTGGGCATAGAAACTATCAAAATTCCCAATTTCAATCAAATCAGCCCCGGCTGCTACAGCTTTCACCAACTTTTCTGGTTCTACTGCCGAAACACAAATCGGTAAATTTGTCAACTTACGAGCAAGCTCAACCAGGTCTGAATCTGCAGCAATATCGACAAAAGTAGCACCTCCTCGCTCAGCTGCGCGGACGGTGGCCGCTACACGCTCTGGGTCAAAATTATTCAAGCCGCTGATGATTTTGAGGGCAGAACCTTGGTCAAACGCCCGCTGGAGTAAAGGATGCATTGTCATGGTTTGTCTCACAGAGCTAAAAAAAAGTTAAAAACTATTTTGACACTCCTGGGAGCTAGAGGCTAGGGGATGATTGAATTACCGCAACTCATTAGAGAACTACTATGAGCCAAATCGATTACGAATCCATGACCTTGGATGAAGCTAAGCGATACTTCCTAAGCCACGGAGGCGACCAGCAAGCCTTCTACGCGTACATGGACAAACTTGATGCATCTGGACGAGCTATCGTTATTGACCCGACTGACCCAGCGTCGGAAGCTAGTAGTCTGTCAGCCTTGATTTGAGGGGTGAGTCGGTTAATAATTTGAGTAA
>CAXUIG010000257.1:0-9309 GCA_964250845.1 uncultured bacterium
GGTATTTGCTGAGGTATCCAAGCCTTCTCTAATTCCTCAAACCTGAATCCTTACCCGGCATTAGGGTGAGGTCAATCTGTGAAAGACACCAATTTCTGATCTATGAGCCCCGTCTAAGTGAGCAACTTTGGGGCATTGAGCCAGTAGTGGTACAGCGAAGTCAGGGTCAAGTTGAGCGAGTAAGGTTTATAAAGATGGCGGTGATTTACTCTGAGTAGCAATCACTTCTAAAGAGGCGGGGCAAAGGTTCAAAGTTCTATCTCTGGTAAAATCTCCGACCACGTTTTTCCTGGATTACTAGCCATAATAACGTGAACCAGAACCTGATCTATGATTACTTCTTGGGCAAGCGCTGCCTCCAGATATTTCTCACTCTCTACCTGAGTATCTACTATTGCTGCCTCTAAGATTAATCGTTTCTGCTTTGCTTCATAGAACTGACAGGCGGCATAACCTAGTGCATAGATCATAACGGCATTCGAGCTGGCACCAATCACTGCTCCAGCGACAGGGACATTTCGGAGCAAGCCTAGACCGGCTTTAATTGCTGTCCTTCCACCTAGTGCTAGACCAAAAATTGCCAGCACTTCACCTTTGCGCTCCGGAGCTTTTAAGTTAAGCCCATAAGCAGCAGCAATCTGATAAACTAATTCTGCTGATAAAGCAGCAGTGGCAACCCAATCAACCGCAAACATTACCGCTGCCTCTCCTGGCACAAGGCTACTAGCCAACCCCGTTCCTCCTGCATAAACGGCTTTCTACAGCATGAGAAGATGAGCAATCTGAGCAGGTTGTTTACCCGGATTCTCTTGCTGCAACTTTCTCACCGCTGTTTCGGCTTTAACTAGATCAACCTGTTCTATAAGGCAATTCAACCATTCCTGATTCAGAGATTTTATTGCTTGTTGCAAGTGAGGATTATTACTAACAATTGCTATAGCCTGCCCTGCTACTTGAGTTGCTTGTAAAGTAGCTCCACCAATTGCTTCGCCTACACCTATAGATGTCTCAACGACTGTTTGCCCGGCTTGGGATGCTGCACTGCCGATAGTCTCTCCAGTCGTTACTGCTGTTTGCACAACGGTGAGACCAGCTTGAGATGTCGCACTACCAACAGCCTCGCCAACTTCTGTAACTGTCCCTACGACAGCTCGTCCAGTAAAGGAAGCTGCATCACTAATCACTCCACCAACGCCTACAGATGTCTCAACGACAGCTTGCCCAGCTTGAGTTGCAGCACCACTGATCGCTTCGCCTGCATCTGAAAATATCTTGGTAACTGATTGGAAAAATTTCATCTGTCTCTCTCCCGGATATTTTTATCTTTGTCAAAGATTGAATTTCCAAAGCGTTTGTTGATTTTGCCCTTGAACTGCTTATAGCTGATGCTGGAAGCCACTATACATTAGAACAATGTCGGCAGTAATACGTCTATTTTTTAGGTAGCAGTTCATCAGGTATGTGAGTACTTGAGGCTTGCCCTGCTTTGCATGTTCCAAAACATTAGCTGTAAATAAATTTAACTTTAATACTTATTGGTATTTTATTCTTGTGATGTAAGTACCTTGACATTACGAGCTATTAATTTTCTCCCTATTGATATAATGTGTTGGTCAAGTTGTGGGAATTTGTCTGTACTACTAGGATTCTGTTCACCTCTAATTCGATTGATGATAGCTCTGATCCAATCGGCAATAATTCTAACAAGCAGTAACGCTATTGCTACAATAGATAGCAACATTGCTGCACATAGCACTAGTAGTACAGCAAAACCTGCAGATGTTTTGAAAAGGCTAACAAAGATTACGGTAATAATTCCTTCCCACCAAGTACAGCCCCATCGTCCACAAGTTTCAAGTAGAATTGGTTGCATTATCTTGTGTGTTTTTGTAGCGTGTCTCTTTATCCTGGCAGCAATTTCAAGGATTATGAAACCTAAAAATTAATAAAGCTACTGAATAAATACAATTACGCACACCTTTATTTGAAATCAAGCTTGTATTAAATAACGACCAATTATGATAATATTTTTAATTATTATATTTAAGCTTAGCGAAATAATTTAAAAAATCATTTTTCTAATAAAAGTCCTCCTAGTTAATCATGAAAATCAATTGAATTTACAAGCAATATACTTGTAGGTTTGTTTACGTCTCCGATTTTAGTCTGGACTGTTGAGGAATGAGATCAGTGATAATGCTGATGTTTTTATTTTTTCTATAACTCAAAATGTATTTTGAGACGCAATTCCTGAGTTGTTTTAATAAAATCATTACTGTAGAAGAGTTTCAGCCATTACGTGGCACTTCGTTACAGCCTCGCTACTTTTCCCCCAAATTATGTGCTACGCGCTTTTACCTCAGTTCCAAATTTTCAGAAACTTCTCGCAGCATTTGGTTGATCTTGGCGATCGCCTGATCTGATGGCTGCAACTCTCGGAATCCTCCGTACTTCAGCCGCAGGAGAAGTCAAGCATTTTCCTTTGGTGGCTGCGCGATCCCCATCTTGATTAGGCTCTTCTCGAGTTCTGTAAGGAATCCAAAATCCTCCTGGGGCAAGGGCTGGCTTCCACTTCCAAAGGAATCACCCATGGAGGGCTGCTTCTCAAGGAAGGCGAACGCCTGCAGGAACTGGCGCGGACCTGCCTCAATCGGCGAGTCAAAGTGGCAGGGAACAATCCTCTGGAAATCCCACTTTGCCACTTTGTCCGCCCAGTTGAGAACTGTCGTGGGTGCTTGGGAAAGAATCAGCGTCTGCAGAATCGGTGCCACAAACAACCGCCCACCTCCTCTTAAGGCATCGAATGACTGCTTCCAGCCATCTTTCCATCTAAACGGAAACAGACCGAAATACGCCTTCAGTGAGCGTTTCGGCGCAATGAGTGCATCGCGAATCGACTGCCCTAGATTAACTGTCTCTAGTGCGCTAGGTCGGAAGTAAAAGGCAAACAGTGAGATCCGCTGCCATCCCTTGCGGCGGGAAGCCGGGTTGTCCTCGACGACATCGAGTGCATTGTCCCTCGCATGGAATAGTATTGGATATGGATCAAGTTGCACGATCGCTGGCGGGTCTTCTGGTACGGCAAGCACGGAGTCGGTTACCAGCAGTGTACGTGTGCGCTTATGGAAGAATGCCACTTCTCCAAACGACCCCCGTCCGAGATTAATATCCAGCACCGCGTAGTCAAACTCTGAAGCAAAGGGGGCATTAGCGCTATTTTCTGGTAGCACCTCAGTCCGTCTCCAGGGAAAGCCGAGCCAACTGAGCGGGAGGTTCAGCGGAAAGCTCCACTGGTTTGGAGCCACAAAGACCAGCGCGTTGGGAAAGCGTCTGGCGAAGGGACCCACAAAAACCTTGTGCTCCAAGCCAGATGTGGTTGGCAGGATGATGTACAGGACATCGCCATGCTCCACCACCAACTCTTTGACAAGGCGAATACACTCTGGAGTTGGGGCGACCGGCGCATAGACGAGGAGACCTCCTACTTCCAGTTTCACGACAGTCATGCGAATCGGCACAACAGCGTAGAGCATGCCCTGTAGCTGGTCGAAGGTCCAGACCCTATCCTTTACCACTTCTTGGCGAAGTGTACGCCGCCTGCCATATGGATAGAGCGGCACAGCAGGCCAGAAAGCCCACGACCAGTCTCCATGACGGGTGTCTGCATTAATTTGTCCCTGTATTTGCGGCTGGCTCATCGACATGTGCGTCTCCTGCGTTTTCAGGGTGCTTGTAGGCATTTTACGCTCCCCTTACTACCAGTAAAACTTCAAAAGCTGCCACCAAAATCAGAAATTTTGATTATTGTCAACATTTTTAACACTTCTTTTAAACAGTCACCACAATCTTTGCTGCCGCCTGATTGGATTCCATGTAGCGGAGGGCGGAGGAGAAGCTTTCCAGACCTTGGAATTCACGGTCTATCGTGATCGGGGAGGAACCATCACCCAGTCCTGCGGCAATGATACCCTTTGCTAAGCTACTCAACTGCTACGATAGATGGTGTGTCATTGACAGTGTTGGCTATTATGCAACGCTACTAAGAAGCCCAACCAGCAGCTGGAGCAGCAGGATCGCTAATATTGGGGAAATGTCAAGAGTACCACCTAGCGGCGGAATGATTGAGCGGAACACTTTGAGATAGGGGTCTGTTAACTGACTCAAAATCGAAAATGGTGGAGCTAACCAGTTGATATTTGGGAACCAGCTCAGGAGAACCCGAATAATGATCATATAGGAATAAATGGTTACAAAAGTAACCAGTGTCTTTGTCAGCAGCGCGACTGAGTTACTCATGGAAGTAAAGGGTTCCTGCTAGATTAAAATGGCAATAGGGACTTGAAGTTATTTTAACTGCTCCCAGTCCGGTTCGGTAGACCCTGATTTAGGAAGCATTAATATTGACTCAAATAATAAAATAACACTTTTATTGCATATTTTATTTTGTTTAGATAGTTTAAGTAGAAACTCAAGCCAAAAGAAATCTTTAATCGAAAACTACGATACTATGGTTATTTAAATAACTATGTATTGAATTTTTACAAAAATGAATTATGAGGAATCGTCCAATTCTCCTTGGCTTTGTTGGTGACAGCGCTGCGGTAAAACAACGCTAAAAAAGGGAATCGCTCAGGTATTGGGTCAAGATAAAGTTACAGTGAGCTGTACAGATGATTACCATTGCTATGACCGTCACCAGCGTGCCGAACTAGGAATCAGCGCCCTACATCCTGAGTCCAGGAAACCGTGGCTGAGATTACTAAAACTCACGCGGAAAAATCATGGTTATAGCTAGTTTTGATAAGTTTTGTATAAAATATCCTGGCTTTTTCGGCTTTCAGTTACAACTTGCTAGACTTGAATCATAAGTGATAGCACGGATAGCACGGATGCCGAGACAACCAAAGTTAGGGGCGCGGTGCCCGGTCGAGTGGCAGCAACAAATTTAACATATTGCCCAGGCTGCGGTGCAGAAAGAAGCTGATCTCGTGTGGGAAGCTCTAGCCAGTACTTAGGTTGAAATGAACTCGATAGCGTGAAAGGAGCGATCGCCTTTTGATCCAGGGGAGCTGTGCTAGAGAGAAATTTAACGGCTTTACTCAGACTGGCGGAGTGAGTGATGGATAAGCATGAATACGAAGCGCACGGCAAAGAATGGAGCATCACGGACCAACGGTTGGAGATCTGTCCCCCCGCGTCTCTACTGCGACAACTCAATATAGAATCAGCCATGGATGCGGATGAACTACTTAAGCGCTACGCAGCTGGGGATAGAGACTTTACTGGAGCCAACTTAGCCAGAGCCAAGCTGATTGGTGCAAATCTGGTTGGAGTCAACCTCTGGGGGGCGGACTTAAGTGGAGCTAACTTAGCTAAAGCCAAGCTCTGGGGAGCCAACCTGTGTGGAGCCAACCTAGTTAGAGCTAACTTGACTAGGGCCAACCTGAGTGGGGCGAACCTAGTTGAAGCCAATCTCAGACAAGCTAAGCTGAGATATACAAAGCTATACTCAGCCAATCTGAGTGGAGCCTGCTATGACGAACACACCCAGTTCTCTCCTGGTTTTGACCCAGTTAGTAGAAATATGCGTCAGGTTTAAATATTCCTCCTCACCAAGGTGTTGAAGATTAAGTAAACTGGACTTGTATATAAGGCTACAGCGGGATGCTAAGCTTGAAAAGCTCATCTGATCAAAAACTCATAGCTCTAGTATTGATATGACTCAACAACAAACAACTTTAGCTTGTGTCCTGCTGGTCGATGATAATGTAACCTTCCTCTATGCGTTGTCTGAAGCGTTGCGCATCCGACTTCCCCAGGTAAACTTCGTTACCTGCGATTCACCATTTAAAGCACTGTCCCAAATTGAGAACACGGACTACGACGCCATTGTCAGCGATATTAAGATGCCTTATATGGACGGGCTGGAGCTTCTAGCTGCAATCCGAGGCAGGCGACCTGAAACCCCGACACTACTGATTACCGGGTATGAAGAGTACCAACTGGTAGTACAAGCTTTGCGGGGAGGAGCCTACGACATTATCCAGAAGCCAATTGATTGGTACTACTTCATGATTTCGTTGACTAGTGCTATCCATACACGGCATGTGAGCCGTCTGAGGGCAAATGCGGCGATGCCAGTATCCCCGTTAAACAACCAGACGCTGCTAGCCCACATTAAAGTCTTGATTGTCGATGACGACAAAGATGGACGAGAAATGGAGAGTACGGCGCTCAAGCATTGCGGGGCGGAGGTGCTAGCTGTTAGCTCCGTGCAGTCGGCACTGGCAATCTTCGCACATTTTGGCCCAGATATTCTGGTAAGCGATATTAGGATGCCCCTGGAAGATGGCTACAGTTTGATCCGCCGAGTGAGGCGGCTTCCGGCACAGTTAGGAGGGCGTATTCCTGCTGTCGCGGTGACAGCCTATGCTGATGAGGAACAACGGGAGCAAGCATTACGAGTAGGCTACCAGCTTCAGATAGCTAAGCCCGTTGACCCTGACATCTTAGCGCTGTCAGTTGCCCGTCTCACCGGACAGCTTTGTTAGTTCACTCAAAAACGTGAAGGTTAGCAAATCTGGATGAACGATAGGTGCATGAACAAAGCCAATATTGATCGCATTATTCAATAAAGCTTTAATTTGCGCCTCGGTTGACATCTGTGTGAGCGTGACGACAACATCGGAATACTGTTGCCGGTATGCCTGAATGAGTTTGGGAAGGACACGGTTAAACGCACAAATGGAGAACCCGATCGCCAACGCTTGGGGTTGACTTGCCTGTTGACCGGCAATGGCTGCTCGTTCTGCTTGAGCCAGCGTTAATCTCGCCTCATCTAAAAAGGCTTGACCTGATTGAGTGAGCGTGACACCTCATTTCCTGCGATGAAACAGTTCAACCTGTAGCTCCATTTCAAGTTGACGAATCTGCCGACTCAGGGGCGGCGGCTGCATAAACAGACGCTCTGCTGCCCGTCGAAAGTTGAGTTTCTCTGCTACGGTGACAAAATATTTAAGTTGCCGGAGTTCCATCGTTGTTTACCGAGCGTGGTGATACCGATTGAGTATCAGCTTAGCTCAAAATAGATCTTGGACAAGTTGTCAAAAGCGACCTTATGATCAACTCGAACCGTTTCAGTAACTCTACTTAACAACACCTGATGTGAGGGAGAAACCCATGAAAGCAATCGAACTTCAAGAATTTGGAATTAAACATCTGCAAATGGTCGAGAAGCCCAAACCCAGCCCTGCTCTCGAACAAGTACTCGTGAAAATGGAAGCAGTGTCGTTGAACGCTGTCGATCTGCTGACGATCAACGGGAAACTTAATCCAAATATGTCCCTACCTTATGTTCCGGTTGCGGATGGAGCAGGTGTGGTTGAAAGCGTCGGAGATCGTGTGACAGCATTCAAACCAGGTGATCGAGTCGTCAGTTTATTTATTCCAGAATGGCACAGCGGTCGCCCCACCGCTAACGTCACCGCTGATGCCATGCGACCTGGATTAGGGACAACTCCCGGACAATTGACCGAATACAAATTGTTTCAGTCACACCAACTGATAAAGGCGCCCACAAATTTATCTTCAGCAGAAGCCTCAACTCTTCCGGTTGCAGGACTTACCGCTTGGAATGGCTTGAAGTATGGCAATCTGCAAGCTGGTGAAACAGTTTTACTGCATGGTACGGGCGGAGTCTCGATCTTTGCCCTGCAATTTACTAAAGCACGCGGGGCAAAGGTCATCATCACCTCTAGCAGTGATGATAAGCTCAAGCGATCGCAGCAATTAGGAGCAGATTTTCTGATCAACTATAAAACCACATCAGAGTGGGAACCGATGGTGCATCAGTTGACGAATGGGCAGGGAGTAGATGTGGTGATTGAGACAGTCGGAGGTCAGAATTTACAGCGATCGATCAATGCACTCCGCATGGGCGGTCATATTTCGATTATGGGTTTACTCAACGGCTTCGATACCAGCATCAATATGTTAACGTTGATGAGTCAGCAAGCCACGATTAGAGGCATGGAAGTGGGCAGCACGGAGGATTTTGCGGCGATGAATCAGGCGATCGAAAGCTACGATATTCACCCCGTGATTGACAGAACCTTCTCGCTGGACGAAATTCAACAAGCGTTTGAGTATCTGGAGCAAGGTCGGCACTTCGGCAAAGTTGTGGTAACACTCTAAAGTATCGACCACTTGTTCAAGCATTTGTTCTGACTGATTTACAACTTCACTATCAACACTTTTTCAACACCTCCGCTACTGGGTAACATTAAGTATCGGATCGCTGCCATAACCCCCTTCAGATCTGGGTTACCTCCCAGTAGGGCGGATCACCCAATCGTTTAATCAAGAAATCGATGAACGTTTTAACTCGTACAGAATACCTGCGATTTGGCAGATAAAGCGCGTAAATGCCCATATCCATGTTAACTTGGGGATGTATCTGAAAATCGGTCAGCACCGCTTGCAACCTTCCAGCTTGGATGTCTTCACCAATCAACCAAGTTGGCATCAGGATAAGACCCGTGCCACCCAAACAAACTTGGCGCAATACATCAGAATTGCTTGATACTACGGAGCCGCTCACCTTAACCGAGCAAACCTCAGCATCTCGCTTGAATCGCCAGATGTCATACCCCATAGAATAGGTAAACAACAGGCAGTTGTGGTGTGCTAACTCGTCTGGATGTCTAGGTTTACCATGCGCTGTGAAATACGTTGAACTGCCACAGACGAGACGTATACGTGAGGCAATCTTGCGGACAATTAGATTAGCACCCAGGGCGAACGCACCTTGTCAATAAAAAGGCTTAGTTCTCAATAAAGTCCTATTTTTTGGCATTAAGCTTTTTTATTGAGAATCGTTACCCTAATAATTTTTACCTTCTGTCTACGGAGGAAAAAATCAGATTAACGGAAAAGCTTATTCTTGCGTTTGATGCACAAGCTAGAATTTTTGTCCATTTAGTTTTATTAATTTTAGATGCGTTTGCCCTGGATTAGCACCCGAGCGATCAAGATTCCCGATGCGGATGACAACGTCTAGCTCCTCTTCCACTAGGTTAGACAATCCATCGCTCAATCTCAAATCCAGCCTGACTTCTGGATATTGAGCGAGAAAATCATTGACGATAGGTGCAATATGAAGTCGCCCAAACTCAACTGGCATACTTACCTTCAACAGCCCACGTGGAACTTCCTCCTGCTCCGCCACACATTGATTCGCTTCCTCCACATCTTGTAGGATACGAACTGCTTTATCGTAGTATTTGCGCCCTTGCGGTGTGAGACTAATGC
>CAXUIG010000258.1:0-9217 GCA_964250845.1 uncultured bacterium
TCCTCTAGGATACCACTTAGCTCTCGTGTATAAATTTAGGTGCGTTCGCCCTAAGAGCTATGTCTGTCGTCCAGAAGGATTTGGATTGTTATCACGAGGACGTAAACCTGGGTCTAGCCTAAAAGAGCAGGTAGTTGTAGTGATCATGATTGGGTACCGCGATGCTTCAGTATTCGTGATCAATCGCGGCGTAATTACGAAGGGTGAGACTAAGGAACTTGGCTTTAACCAGTTCATAGAGATAGTGAGACGGCAAGCTGCTGGGCAGAAAAATGTGGTGAAGCTGGTTGAGGCAGTTTGTAAGGCGGGACCCAAAATCAGTGTCGAGGCAATTGCTCATCTATCACGCTTTAGTGACGAACCGGCTTTAAGAAAAAAGGATATTTCTCAGCTTAGTAGTGCTATAGCAACGGCTAGAGAGCAATACTGGCTGACGTTATCAAATTGGCTGCGCAACTGGATTTCTGTTGAAGCTGACGAGGTAATTATTGCGGGAGGGACAGCCAACTACTACCAGCAAGAGTTCAACGCTCTTGTCCCTAGCACGTTAGCTAACTGGGGAACCATGTTAGAGGAGCAAGTCAACCGTTCTTTTCCAGCGAAGATTGCTGAAAACGGGTTGAGTTTTCGGTTAACTGATAATTATGGCTATTTCTACTACGTGTATGGGACTGGCAATGAATCCAGGCCAGAATTACGAGAGCGAGAAGCAACTGCGGGTAAAGTCGGAGCAGTTCAAAGCCCTCAAGACCAAAACAAGTAGGCGGCAGAACGGGAACATTACATATGTACGAGCAATTTGATTTTGAATTTCGGTATCAAGCTGATGCAACTTCTTTTTATGTTCCTCTGCTGAGGTATTTGCAAAAAAGAAGTAGGAGAGACAGCAAAACGAAAAAGCCGGAATTTTCAAGAGAGCAAATGATTCTTTGGGCCTTGTCGGCTTTTTGGTATCCTTTAGCCTGCAAATGGCTGGGAGGATTCACTGAGGCGGAGTTAAAGCAACTCGCTAGGAATGCCGTTTACGAGTTACAAAAGCAGATTAATTATCTGTCCCAGGTGTTTGGATTAGATTTACAAGAAGTTTATCCAACGACAGTAATGGATGCAAATAGTAGTTCTAATAGGCAACAAGCACTTGATGACTCTTGTCCAACTTTACCCCTGGCTGTGGCATCAATTGCATCCTTGCCAAGAGAGCCTCATCTAACTTTTGACTCTAAACAGGTCAGTACTACCGAATCCTTGTCGGTTGCTTCAGAAATATTAGTATGCAGCGGGGATGACGATTTACTGAAAGAAGCCTTTGAGAAGTAGGAGATTAATGTGTCAAAAGAAGGTTATAAAGCTCAACGCCGCACTATTAAGATTGGCGATGTTTCTTTAGAAGTCGCAATGCTGCCAAATGGCAGTTACGTGTTTAGCCAAAGTCAAGTTACCCAAGTCGTTGACAGACCGGAGATTTCTATTCGACGCTTAAAGCGGTCTAGGTGGCTCAAATCCATGCCAGAACTGCATTCTGGATTCGACACCCTATCTATTGTTGGTACCAACAAACCGATTGCGCCAGTTTCGCCAGAAGTAGCAGCCTTGTACTGGCAAAAATGTGCTTCCCCGACGAAAAACTCCGACCTGGATGGACAACCCTCATTTAGGATATCTGTGGGTCATGTAGAAAAGCATGTTGTTATTGTCTTGCCGTGTTATCCCGAGAAATTGTTGCCTTGGCCGTCTTTTGATGCCTTAACCAAGGCGGTCCAGAAGTTTAAATCTGAATCGAATTAGCTACAAGCCTTGCGCTCAAAGACTTATTCATATTGAGGAACCCTTCAACATGTCTTACACCAAGCAAGATCTTCAAAACCTGCACAACCTGACTCTAGAAGAAGTAGATGACAGACTCGGTGCCTGTGGACTGCCGAAAGACCGAGAAGAGTATCCTGATGAGGAAATAAAATCTGGTTTTGAAATTATCTGTAGTTACCTTGCTAATGGACTATCTTCTAATTGCTCTGAAGCGGCAGAACTATTTAAGCAACAGGTAACCAAAGGCAAACAGGAAACATTTGCTCCTGAACTTAGTCAGCAAGTGTCAAGCAATAGCTTGAGTTCAACCTCTGTGATGGATTTTCCTGAAATGTGTGCTTGGGTATCCGAGACTATAAAAACGCGCGTTTCTTGGAAAGAAGCTGGAGAACTTTTGCACGCCTGCAATCTGCCGGACCAAGATGAATACACTGAATCTGAGGCCGAACGGTTTCTAGAAGCGTGTGACATGTACAAAAATCATCATCGTAGTATTGATGAGATAGCAGCTAGTTTTGAACTTGGTTCTGAGTTCAGCGATGGCGACATCGAATCTAATATTGAGTCAAATATTGAGTCAACAGCAACGGTATTAGAGCAGAACTCAAACACAGTAGTCCGCTCGGCGATGCGCCATAAAGCTAAAACTGATGCTACTGCCGCCTCTGCCTTTTACTTGCAGGGCTTAGCAGATGAATTTGGCTCACCTGAATTTCAGCAGGCATGGCAGCAAATGGAAGAAAGACTCAAGGACAGAGTGGCGGGAAAGTCGAAAATGCGAGCACAGAAAATGCTTGGGGAACACCAACAACGGATACTGCCCTCGCGATCGCCCTTGAACGCCTTGCCCGAAGCCTTAGACGATGGCTCAACGACCGATTAGATGAGGAACTGGTTGAAGAACGGCGGACTATCAACCAAAAAGTAGAACAGCTCTCAGATCAAAAGGCTATTCTAAAAGCTGACAAAAAAATTAAGAGTAGCTCCGCTGGACTAGCTTTACTCAAAAAAGAACTAGATGTTGTCAAAGCGAGACAGGATTTGGTTCGCGATCGCCTGGATATAACTTGGAAGTTTTTCAATACCTGGGGCGTAGCTGTAGCTACAATTGCTGTTTTTGGGAGCTGCCTTTATTTGTTGGGAATTGGCACCCCCCAATCTGTTGTTTGCGCCAGTTCAACCAACTTCTGCCACTCAGCTAGAGATTGGAGCTTAAAACTCCTGACCAAGCCATTAGTTCATCGTTAGCTAAAAAAAAAAACTAAAAGCCCCCGACTTTCACAGTACGGGGGCTTTTAGTTTAAGCAGGATCAACCTTTCACCGTCCAAATCCGCTTCTTTTGGCGGGAGGGTCGGGGTGAGGATTGGATTGCTGATGAAGGTTTGCAGCAGTCTGTTTCGCTTCTATTGCCGCGTTATTGATCTGAACAATTCTTGAGTGCATCTGGGGAGAATTCAATACTTCAAGTAGTTTCATCATCCGAATTGACTGCGGCTGATTTTTCCACTGACTATAAGTTTCAGCTCTAGTAGTCAGTTGCTGTATCTGACTCTCTTTAATCTCTTTTATCTCAAGTTTATCCCCGATTTTTTTGAGGAGGAGTTCGACTTCTTTTGCTGCCGTAGGGTAGCTGCTATTCCATAAACCGAGAGGATGACTTATTATTTTCTGAACTTCACCAAACTTTTGCTCTTGCTGATGACCCAAGTCATTTAACTCAAGAGTAATTTGGTTGAGTTCGGATTTAAGCTCTTGAATCAGGTGAGCATGTGGGGGCTGGGGAGGTGCGCCTAAAAAATACTGAGTTACCTGCTGATATAAATTTAAGAGTTCAGTATCGTTCAAGCCCTGGATTTCTGCTGTCCGATTAATCTGCTCATGTCCACTAAGGTCATTCTTCATCGCAGTCAAGACCTCTTGCGGCAGTGGGATAGGCTTGAGGTAAGGATTCAGGTGTTGAAACCCTTGCCTGGATTGCATTTCAGATCCGTACTTCTAGAATAAATAAGTTGATATTCTCAACAAGCAACGAGAAATGGCCATTCCACCGATTCTTATTGAAAATTAAAAAAAGCTGAATTATCCTCCAAACCTTTACGGGAAAAGCTTTTCAGTCATTTCCCCATTACCTGAATCCTTACGGCTTGAGGTCTAAGTTAAAGTCCCGCACCACTTTTGTAATGTCATTCAAATACTCAATCGGTTTGCCCAGAGCAAGAGCCGCTTCACTCCATGCCCGTAAGCTTGTATTAGTCTCTTGCCAGGTGGCAAAATCCTGTGACATTGCTGCAACAGCTTGAGCTGGTAGGGGTATTCCATCGGCAATATATTCATCAACCACCTGCCAGACTCGGTTAAGATATGCTGGGCGCCTACCTATAGCTTTAGCTACTGACATCCAGTTTTCAGGCGTTGGTAATTTGTTGGCGGTCGGCCACTGGCTAAAAACCGCTGAGGACTCAGAGTCGGATTGTTTAAGACTTTGCTCCAGCTCTGGAATATTCTCTTGACTAGAAGTGTCAGTGCCTTGAGTACGAGTAACTTGGGAATCTACAAGTTCTTTGGGCTCTGTGCTCTGATTGAGTGACTCTTTTTGTCCATTGGCTTGAATATGCGGTGATTGAGAGATGTTCCCAACACTACTCTGGTTCGGCTCAAGAGGTATCAAAGTCGGGTCAAGAGTTGGATTCCTTGCTTGAATTTGTTGTTGGTAGGGATATATGAGACTTTGTGCATCCACCTTGATGTGAGCCGTTGTGCCTGGTGTTGTCTGCAAAGAAGCAGTTAGATTGAACCCAGGTTTTAAGGCTTTAGCTGCTGTGAGTTTTTTGATACTTTCGGAGTCAAATTCTCCCAATACTTTATCGCCTACCTTAGCTACTGGGAGCATGGGATCAAGAGTTCCTGACTGAGCCGAGTGAGGATTTGGTATGAATCCAATCTCAATCCGGGTGCTTTCTCCATTCCACTCGCTTGAAGCCAAGTCGTGCTCAGAGTTTTTTATGATCTTGAGTGAGTTACCTTTGGGAGTGGTAGCCACTATTGCCCCTGGTACCGATACAATTTCGGCTTCAAACTGAGTGCCAACGGGGAGAGTTGGGGATTCACTGCTAAGGGGGGCAAGTTTTTTCCCGGACACCGTGACAATTCGTCTACCGTAGATGGGGCTAGATGGATTAGTTTCAAGGGCGATCGCGCCAAGTACTTTTTCTGAATTCCACTTTCGTCCATGCAGCTCATTTGAAGGTTGATGAACGCCAACTACTTTGAGGTTGGTAAACTGGAGGTCAGATAATTGCTTTACTACAAGCTCTGGAAAAGCGTTGAAAGCAACGCCAGATTTCTTGAGGCTATCAACATCGTCGTTCCTGGGGTGATTGACGTGCCAAATAGCGGCGGCAAGAGGAAGTTGTGACTGTTCGGCGGTACGATTACGAACATCCTCTAGGTATTGGGCAGCTGACTTGAACTTGGCCTCAACCTGGTTGGACGTTGCCCCAGAAGTTAGAGTGTTAGATGCTTGTTCAATTCTGATACCTGGCTTAAGGTTGTGCTGTTTGACCGATGATTCTGAAACTACCCCAATTGTTTGATAAGTTGGATTCTCTTTCGAGCCTGTTACTAATACTGCTTTTAGAGTGTTAGGCAACAATTTCTCGGGATAAGACGGACAGCCCTTAACAACATGCCTTTCTACAGGTGCCGACAGATATCCTAAACGAGGGCTGTCCGTCTTATCCCAGAATTCATCTCGGGGCAAGGTGTTATCATCGTTTTCATACAACTTTATGTCTAGGATCGAGTCTGACCAAACAGGTGAATCAGGTGGGGCGTATTTCAATAAGTTAGTAATTTGGATCTGCTTACCGCTGGCTAGGGAAGTAGCTATCAATGTCGGCCCTTCTCCCTTTTTGGCTGTTTTGTCTAAGTCAATCGCTTCTTTTATCAGTTGATTGTATGCCAAAGTAATCTCTCTAGCCTCGGTTTCCTGTTTTGATTCAAAGCCGATTCCTTGGAACATGGGTCTAAATTGAACCAGGGGTCGTGCTATTAGATGGCTCTGCTCAAACTTCTTTGTTGCCTGCTGCACCATCAAGTCAACTGGGCTATAGTTGTTGCTCGACATTGGCCGATCAAGAAATGCTGAAGGGTTCTTCTTGTCGGCTAACCAACTAACTGGTGTGTATCCACTAAGTGCTTTTGCGTACTCTAAGACAGCAGGGTTTGGCCGAGCAGCACTTTTGGGGCCATCGACAGCTACCTGAAGTTCATTTGATAACTCGCTGGTCACGTCAAAAAGTATCTGTTTGACTGACCCCAAAGCTTGAGTAATTTCTTCAGAACTCAACTTTTTAGGGAGATTAGCTATATGTTTTACTCTTGATTTAAACTGAGTTGGCAGTTGAAGAGATTTATTAGGATTGGCATCAGATTTAAGTAGTCGTATATAATGATTTGAGATTTGATTTAAATATTCTGGTTGCTTTTCAATCGGAATTAACTGGGTTTCCCATTGCAAAGCGACGGCGTGCTGAAGAAGATTCGCAATCAGGCCAATTTGATTCTCTCTAGCACTTAGAGCGATCTCTTCAAAACTGCCACTATAAACTATTTTATTTGCCTTGACTACATTGGGATATCGGTTTTCGGGTAGATTATACTCCTTAACCTCAGCGGCTAGAGTCGGATAAAGTGATGCCAACTCAAAGGCCAGGAGATCGCCATCAAAGTCCGCTTGCAAATGATCAGCAGCAGTTTCTGGGTGAATATGAACCGTCCCTTGCTGGTTCTCCATCTCAGGCCGGTGTCTGTTAGTCAAGACAATAACACCATTCGAGTTAACTAGAGGACTGCGGGTAACAATAACTTCTTCACCATCAGGTAGAGATGGGACGCAGATTTCGTTCAAGCCTAACTCCCAACTTGGCTGAGCCAGACCCGATTTGAACTTAATTGCCCGGCCAGTGGCAATATCAACCCACTCATTCCGAACGAATTTGTTGAGACTATCAACAATTTTGGGGTGGTCTAAGACTTGCAGATGTCCCTCTAAGTCTCCCTTGAGCAGGCGATATAATAGTAGGTCTTGCTGTTGTTGCTCAATATCTTCTATTTCTTCATCTCCAAATGCTTCATCGACTGCGAGGTTTAAGGCATCTAGATCGGCAACGGCAACGACAACAACTTCTGTTGATGCATCAGCAGAAGTTGGCTTATTTAGTTGCTGGCGACGCTCGTATTTTTCTACGTAAAGTTGTGCCAGCTTAAGCGGGTCGGATTGGACTATAGCCAATCTTTCAGCTTTTTGTTTAAGCTCAGGCAAAATATCACTCTCTACGCCGAGTGGGTAATTCACCAGTACTTGCGTACCTAAGCTGTGCTGCCCGTACTTAGCTAAAGCTTTAATTCCAAGACCTATCGTTAAGTTATATTCGCCAGTCATAATGGCGATATCTCCTTTTCGACCTTTAAAGCTGCTAGTAGGAAGTACTAAGTCATAACCCACCTTAGGAAGCATTTCTCCATTCTTAAGCTTTTTAAGTAGAGGTTGACCTAAGTTCTTCAAATTGACTGGCGCTAAAGTGCCCTTACCAATCCTGTAAACGTCATTTCCTTCTTGTGGCTTTAGACCGAGGCGGAACTGGAAGGGCGTGTCTTTCCTATCTGTTAGTTCATGAGCAAGTTCTGTACTAATTTTACCGTGACAATCCCCAATTAGGTTTTTTGCCTGTTCAGTAGGGATTATCCCTCCGTTTTGTCCAAGATTTTCAACGCTATCGTCTACAACTAAAATTCGGACATTCCTCAGCTCAGAAAACTGCTGATTTGGGGTAAAGACTAGGCTACCGTAAGCTGCCCCGTCGCTTGGATTGGGATAGAGTAAATCTCGAACCGGCTCGGTTGCAAAATACATCCGGTCTTCAGAGGCAAATTGCAATGTCTTGCCTTCATACTCTCTGAGGTCTGCTGAATAAGTACCCTCCGAGTAAACCATACCTAGGGCAAAATCTGTCCCTGGGAACAGATATTCAGCGAGTGTGTTATCAATCTTTGACTCAATATCTAGATCTCTTCGGAGTCTAGTATCGAAGTGGGGTAATTGTAGTGTCAAGTCGCTTCGCTCCAATTAAAAATTAAAAATTAAAAGTTAAAAAAGTACCCCTAGATTTTTCCCGGACATTATGAGTCCAGCCGTGTATTGAAGATCTCGTGACGCACCACAAACAGCCTAGTTGACGGCTGGACTCATAATGTCTGGATTTTTTGTAACCCCATAGAATCCAGCCTCTCTTCTTGAGATAATGATGCCTTTATGTCTCAACAAGAAGGCTTTTATGCAGAGGGCAGAAGGCTTTTATGGTTTATCCTGATGGCCGTTGCGCACGATCATAAAGGCGACCGGGAGGGAGCTTTCTGTCTGAGTCCCCCGGTGCAATCAAAGATTTCACCGGAACTTATTTGATGGGGGATTCAGACCCCGCATGAATTGGAGCAACTTGCGTCAAAAATTTGGTTGGGGTCTTAAACCGCAAGGCTTCCCTTTGGTCGCCCAATTATTATCGTGCATTGCGCCTGAAGGATAAATCATAAAAGCCTTCTGCCCGTTACTCATAGCTGCCTTTCTTGATAACTTTGAATTCAAACAAAGTCCTGCTCAGAATGTATGGTCTTTACGGATGCATGATTAGGTGAGGTATTGTATAATTACCTAAGTTCAATAAAATAATTAAGAAGAGTAACTATGGCTGGTCTCCTAGATTTTTTAGAAGAGCGCTCTAAAAAGCTGGATTACAATCCTGACGGTACTATGAAGTCTCACTATCGGGAATATTTACGTTCTAGGGGCTGGAGTGAAGCCGAGATCAACTCAACGGAGTCAAGGGATATCCATAGGGCTGCCATTGACAAAGCAATTGCTGAACGTCAACAGGAAATATTGCGCCGAAGTGCCGAGAAAGATGCACGAGAGGAAGAAGAACGCCGTCAACAGGCAGAGCAACTAGGAATAGAGTACAAGCCTCTGACCCCATCCGTCAATAAATTTAATCGTCTGACTCGTGCTCAAAAAATGGCCGGTTTGGATCGTGAAGAACTCCTCAGCCAGGGCTTTCTTGAGCCTGATGATTTCTATACCCCAAGCGCTGAAGTGCCTCCTTCAGCGCCCTCAGTTCATACGCGGCCAGCTGTTGAGCCCCCTGATATTGCGTTTTAGAAAAAAAATAACAGGCTGGGTTACAACAAATCCAGACATTATGTCCAGCCGTCAACTAGGGTTATTCTAGGCGCTCTCGCGTGATCTTCAATACACGGCTGGACATAATGTCAGGAAAAAATCTCGGGGACGTTCGCTAGAACACCAGGGCGAACGCATCTTAATTTTATACCAAGCCTTGATATGATATACTGAGA
>CAXUIG010000259.1:0-9204 GCA_964250845.1 uncultured bacterium
TATTGGCGGAGAAGAGTAAGTATTTTTACTTTTTATGATTACGCGAACGATGAGTAATTGAAACCAGAAGGAGCGTAATGGTTGTGCTCAAGTCAATGAGCTAGTTCCCTAATAGGTGATACCAATTTGCGTTCAGAAAGAGTTCTCACAGACTAATGCCAATTCTCTATGAAGCTGCGCTCTAATCAATGATCGTTTCCCTTGTACTTGAGGCAAGCAAGCGATTTCAATTTTGGAGCATCTTCACATTCAGATTGGTATAAGACATGCTGTTTACCCAAAGCCAACTGGTACATCTCACCTCATACAGGGACTAAACTGATCTACAAACTGAAATTGCAGGTTTCCGGATTCTTTCCCAGCTAGATCTGTTCTCTTGTAAGAATACTCACTGGAGACCGCCTGTGAGTAGCAATGAACCAGGAAAACACCATTGCTACTTACGCCCGAGATCTATCAGTACTTAATTATCCAGAGATTGTAACGATATCTTCACAATCCTATGGGTCAAATGTCGAATTGCTTCGCTCAGATTTTCGGTGCATTAATATAGGTTGTGTCGCTTTCAACCAGTTATTTTATGCAAATGGCGGGGCAGCAAAGCGGTTTTTATCTAAAATGCTCAAGGCTTCTGACACTCAGGCTCTAAGGGTAATCAATGAGGATAAGAATGCAGCTTACCCGCCTGTGATTGATCAACTTAAAGCCGATGAACAACTACCAGAAACTACAGAACTACGGCTGGTTTTGTATTTGAACCGAGTGGAGCTTTCTGCACCGAAACATCTGCGCGATTGACAAAACCGGGAATGGGATGCGGGTTGGTTCAACACGGCTAGGAGCGTTCCTTGAGAGGGTTTGAGGCAATGAACATGATTCGCATCGGTCAATTTTATTGGCGTTGAAAAAGGCGATGGGCGAGCATCAATAGAGTTGGTGTCTCAACTTTTTGGAATTGCCCAATAAAAAATAGAAATTGAAAAAACCTTGCTCTCCTAAAAGTGTTTGTGCGACACAACCAAACCAAGTACTTCACTATATTTTAGGAGCTTTATCCAATAGCGAAACAAAATTTGTTTTGGAACAAATATGTGATGCTATCATGTCTGATTTTTGCATGTGGCGCTAGTCCAGCTTTATCAGACTGCGCTTCACCTATTAGTCCGGTCGATATATCAAGCAGTAATAATGTTGTAGGACATGGAACCCCCGATAGCTGCAACGAGGATGCTTTTAATCAGGCTATAGCGATAGGGGGAGTTGTTACCTTCAACTGTGGGTCTTCCCCCTACACTTTGACTTTAACTTCAACAAAAACAATTACGCAAGATACGGTTATTGATGGCGGAAACCTCGTGACTTTAGATGGAGGTAATCAAGTTAGACTTTTGAGCATCAATACTATGAATTTTGAAGCATCTAGCCCTAACTTGACTGTACAGAATATAACTCTTGCCAACGGTTATGGACCTGATTATCCCGACCCTGGTACTCCGCCCGGTGGTGGAGCCATTTACCGGAATGGGGGAACTTTAAATGTAATCAACAGTCAATTTATCAATAACTCAGGTCCAGCATCAGGAAAAGATGCGGCTGGTGGTGCAATTTACTCCATTGGTACTGGAACAACAACTATTGTTGGTAGTGATTTTGAAGGCAATCAAGCGAGTAACGGTGGAGCTTTGGGTAATCTGGGAAGCAGTCTAATTCTGGTTAACAGCACAGTCAAAGGTAACAAGGCAACAGGTCATGGTGGCAACCCTGGTAATGGTGGTAATGGAGGTGGTATTTCTATAGATGGAAATAATCTCACTCTTAATATATGTGGGACACACGTTGACAATAACCAAGGGAATGCCTATGGTGGTGGCTTGTTCCTTGTAGTTGATAACGTTAACGGCAATGCAACGATCAATCAATCTTCATTTGATGGAAATCAGACCGCTTTTGCGGGTGGAGTTTATTTGCAAGGTACAGCCCTTTCCCTAACAAATACAAGCATTACCAACAATCAAGTTCAGCAGATTGATGGTATTGGCCCCTTTGCCACTAACTTCTTTACTTATCAAGATATGTTGGGAGATTTGAGCAGTGATACTATTGACCCATAATTTTAGCTAAAACCGCTGCTGGGAGCGTAACAAATCGAGCTGAGATCTGGAAAGTTATGAGGATATACTACGTTTTTGCCGCTCAACTGCATTGACTTTCAGGACAAACGGCTGACGAATTGATCCAGCGAATCCACTGCCAGTGCCACCTCTACCAAATCTTCCAGTTGATTGAGGTCAACTGCCTGCAAGCGAGTCTGCACCTCCCTAGGCACTGACCCAAAGCGAGACTGGAGTAAACGCAATAACTGCCGACAGGCACCTTGTTGCAAGCCTTGTTGTAGACCTTGTTGTAGACCTTGTTGTAGACCTTGTTGTAGACCTTGTTGTAAGCCTTGTTGTAAACCTTGTTGCTCAGCTGCTTCCTCTGGTAGTGGGACAAGATTGCCTGCTGCGTCATAAAACCGCAACCACACTGCTGTTTCTCGGTCTATTGTTCCCTCCCAGGTTCCTAACCAAAAGTCTAATGTCTGACACCAGAGCCAACCTCGCTGATCTGGCACCAAAGGCTGATAACCCTGAGAAGAATCCAAGTGCCAACCTTGCAAAGAATTCGGGTCAAAGGGGTCAAAGACAAAGTAATCTGGTGTTCTGAAGGTTCGCTCGTAAATATCCTTCTTAGTTCCCGTGTCTACCTCAGCGGTGGAGGACGACATCAGTTCCACAATCACATTTGGGTAACGACCACCCTCCTCCCACACCACCCAACCTTGCCTTTGGGCTGTGCCATCAACGTCCAAGACTGCAAAGAAATCTGGTCCTCGGAAATCCCTGTTACGAGCCTGAACACTGCTGTAGTAAACGAACATATTGCCACCCGTGAAAAAGTCATTGCGGTCAGCCCAAGCTTGCTGCAACGACCGAATCAGGGTATTCATGGCAATACGGTGGCGATTAGTCTCCAAGGGTTCACCATCGTCAAAGATTAAATCAGTCGGCGGCATGGGGGGTTCCCATTCCACAATCTCTGCAGTTTGAGACATTGTTTCTTTTGTTACCTCAACTGACATGGGACCAGCTCCCTATCTTGGGTTCCTGCACAATACATTCAGATTAACCTAGACCTGATTTTGTAAGGATTTAAAATAGTTCATCCATCGACTTTCGTAAAGATTGAGAACTCTGCTCCCACTCCTGGATTAACACTGATAAAGGTTTCTCAGCTTCCCTTCCAAACCCCGCTCCCTTGGTAGTTGCTCGCACATAAAGCGGGATGCTAAGATTTGCCTGATGCGCTCGGATTTCATCCAGCGTGGCAACCTTAGCCAACCCGTCAATATCCTGGAAAGCTTGATAAGCCATTAGGAAACAAGATAGTGCAACGACAAGCCCCCACTGGCGCTAACGCCTTCCCTACCGTCAACTACCCTTTCAGCAGCGACTCCGTCCCATCAATCCAAATTGGCGTGCCGCTAATATGAGATAGATAACATTGACGCGGATGCGGTGCTTGGCGAGTTCCAATGCTACCATTTGTGCAGAGGCAACTTGGGCAGCTTTGGAGCAAGAATAAGCGGTTGCACCACTATTGCTGAAAATCCGCGTACCGTTGACGGACGAGGTAATGATCGCAGAACCGCCCTGCTTTTTGAGGTAAGGCACGGCATACTTAACCGTCAAAAACGTCCCCTTGAGATTGATGTTCAGTGTTTTATCCCACTCTTCGGGCGCCAGGTCTGAAAGCATAACCTGACATGATATTCTAAGAAAGCATTTTCCCAAAAGTAAAATAATATATCTTACCACGCGAATGAAATTAACTCATAAGGCTGTCCGCACCGTGGGAACAGATGACTGAGGATCTTGCAGACAAATCCCTTACGGCTGAAGAAGAGGTTTTCGTCTTTCCTGTTTCCTTTGCCCAGCAGCGGCTGTGGTTTCTCGACCAGTTGGTGCCAGGCAATCCATTCTACAATGTGCCAACGGCAGTACGCTTAATAGGCTCGCTTGACATAGCTGCGCTGGAGCACACGTTCAACGAAATCGTGCGCCGCCATGAAGCCTTGCGTACTACATTTAGAATGGTGTCGGGGCAACCTGTTCAGGTGATTGCACCTAGCTTGAGTATTCCCCTGCCTGTAGTAGACTTGCAACAGTTGTCAGTAGCTGAAAGGGAAGCTCAAGTAAAGCTGCTGGCAACCGCAGAGTTTCAACATCCATTTGATTTAGCCCAAGGTCCGTTACTACGAGTAAAGCTGCTGCAATTGAGCGGATCTGAACATGTGCTTGTGGTAATTATACACCATATAGTCGCCGATGGTTGGTCTATCGGGGTGCTGATGCGAGAACTGAGGGCACTCTACGCCGCCAAAGCTTCGGGGCAGCCTTCACCCTTGGCAGACCTGCCAATCCAGTACGCTGACTTTGCCCACTGGCAAAGGCAATGGCTGCAGGCAGAAGTGCTGACAACTCAACTTGCTTACTGGCAGCACCAGTTGGCAGGCTGCACTTCGCTGGATCTGCCTACGAAGACAAGACCAGCACTCCCAACCTTTCGAGGGACTCGTCAATATCTAATGCTGCCTACTAGGTTAAGCAAGGCGATCGCAACCTTGAGTGAGCGAGAAGGGGTGACGTTGTTCATGACCTTGCTAGCAGCATTTCAAACTTTGCTCTATCGCTATACCGGACAAGAAGACATTCTGATAGGTTCGCCCATTGCTAACCGCAACCGCAGCGAGATTGAGGGGTTGATTGGGTTTTTCGTCAACAGCCTGGTACTGCGTACTGACTTATCGGGCAACCCAACGTTTCGAGAACTGATCCGTCGAGTCCGAGAGGTAACGTTGGGAGCTTATGCCCACCAAGACTTGCCCTTTGAAAGGTTAGTAGAGGAGTTGCAGCCAGAGCGGGACTTGAACCGCAACCCGCTTTTTCAGGTAGTATTTGCCCTGCAAAATGCACCATTAGAGACGCTAGAATTACCAGGACTTACGTTGAGTCCGCTAAATATTGACCCAGGAACAGCGCGTTTTGATTTAGAGTTTCAGTTGGTGGAGTGCCTAGATTCCCTAGGAGTTGTAGTGGTGTACAGCACAGATCTATTTGATCAAATCACTATTACCCGAATGCTGGAGCACTTTCAAGCGTTACTAGAGAGCATTGTTACCGATCCACAGCAACGACTCGCCAACTTGTCACTTTTAACAGAAATTGAACGGCATCAGCTACTATCGTGGAATCACAACCAGGCTGATTACCCTAAAAATTTGTGCATCCATCAACGGTTTGAGGCACAAGTAGAGCGATCGCCTGAGGCAGTGGCAGTAGTCTTCGAATCTCAGCAACTTACCTACCAAGATCTGAACAGACGCAGTAACAAACTGGCACACTACCTGCGGAAACTGGGCGTGGGGCCGGAAGTCCTAGTCGGCATCTATGTAGAACGCTCTGTAGAGATGATAGTGGGAGTATTGGGAATTCTCAAGGCGGGAGGGGCTTATCTACCCCTAGACCCTACATACCCGCAACAACGTCTAAGCTTCATGCTGAGTGATAGTCAAGTGTCGATTTTGTTGACTCAGCAGCGGTGGGTCGAGTCGCTTGTACCCCATGAGATACAACTGGTTTGCTTAGATAAAGATATCCTACCACATTCCCCCACGGAAGATGTATTTGACTCTAATGAAAATCCCTATAGCCTCACGAATGATAACTTGGCCTACGTCATCTATACTTCTGGCTCGACCGGAAAGCCTAAAGGTGTCCTGAGCCAGCACCAAGGACTGTATAACTTAGCACAAGCTCAGCACCAGGTTTTCAACCTAAAGCGGCAGAACCGCATTCTGCAATTCGCTTCCCTAAGTTTCGATGCCTCAATTTTTGAAATTGTGATGGCGCTGGGGATAGGAGCAACACTCTGTCTAGCTAGGGAGGAATCTCTCAAGTCAGGGGCAGCATTGCTCCAACTGCTACAAGACAGGCAGATTACGAACGTTACGCTCCCGCCTACCGTGCTGTCAATCTTACCGGCAGAAAAACTTCCTGCACTCGAGATCATCGTCTCTGCTGGAGAAGCTTGTTCTGCTGACATCGCTAGGCGGTGGGCAACTGCAAGTCGCCAATTTTTCAATGCCTATGGAGTGACTGAAGCAACGATTTGGTCTACTACTGATAAATTTGGCGACAGTAAAGACCAGCCGCCAGCAATCGGGCAACCGATTGCTAATACCCAGGTTTATCTGCTCGATTCCCAGTTGCAGCCAGTGCCTTTTGGCGCTAGGGGTGAGTTGTATATCAGTGGCTCGGGACTGGCGCGGGGCTATCTCAATCGTCCAGAGTTGACAGCAGAGTCCTTTATCCCCCACCCTTGGAGCCAAAAGCCAGGTGTACGTCTTTACAAAACTGGTGACATTGCAAGGTATCGAGCTGACGGCAAGATTGAGTTTCTCGGTCGGATGGACTCGCAGGTGAAGCTGCGCGGCTTCCGCCTGGAGTTGGGAGAGATTGAATCCCTGTTAGGGCAGCACCCAGCAGTGCAACAGACAGTAGTTATAGTCCGAGAAGACGTACCTGGAAACAATCGCTTGGTAGCTTATGTGGTTTTGAACCAACAAGCACTCATCACCAGTGAGCTGCGTTGCTTCCTCAAGCAGAATCTGCCCGATTACATGGTGCCCTCAACTTTTGTGGTGCTCGAGGCGCTACCGCTGACGCCCAATGGCAAAGTGGACCGTCAAGCTCTACCGATACCCGAAAAGCTCAATCCTGAGATTGAAAGAGCCTTTGTAGCTCCTCGTACTCCAATGGAGGAAAAACTCGCGCATATTTGGGCACAGCTCCTCAACCTCGAGCAGGTGGGGATTCATGACAACTTTTTTGAGTTGGGAGGGGATTCTCTGCTGACGATGCGTCTTATGGATCAAATTTACAACCAGCTCGATCAACAGTTGCCACTATCTGAACTCTTCTTGGCACCAACAATTGAACGTTTAGCAAGCCGTCTACAGCCAGAAACGGATCTACACTGGTCCCCTTTAGTCACCATTCAGCCTAATGGTTCCAAACCACCGTTCTTTTGCGTCCACCCGATCCTTGGTGTTGTCTTTCCTTACTACGAATTGGCGCGTCATCTAGGCTCCGACCAACCATTTTATGCATTGCAACCCCTAAGTATTGACGGAGAAGGGCTCCCTCACACCAGAATTGAGGACATGGCGAGTTACTACATCAAGGCATTGCGTCTGGTTCAGCCGCAAGGTCCATATTTTATCGGTGGTTGGTCTTTTGGAGGCTTGGTCGCTTTTGAGATGGCTCAACAGCTACAAAAAGGGAACCACCAAGTCGCCTTACTGGCAATGCTAGACACCCCAGCACCAGTCGCCGCTAACAGACCTTCATTTGGGGATGGCTTCAGGTTTCTTCTCAACACAGCAGTACGATCTGTATGGCCCTATATTCTTGATTATTTTTATTTGCTCACTGCTCCGGACAAGCACCAAGGGGCTGATATCGGGATGTTTCGCCCAACTATTCGCCCCATTCTTCGTGTCTTCCAAGCCAGCTCTCAGGCAGCTCTTAGCTATATACCTCAAGTATACTCGAATCCAATTACTCTTTTGAGAACTAGCGAACAGCCCAACAAAGCTGATCGAGACCCAACCATGGGCTGGAGTGGTTTAGCTGTGGGAGGAGTGGAAGTTCATACAGTTCCCGGCAATCATCTAACAATGCTTAGACAACCTCATGTCCAAGTGCTTGCAGAAAAGCTAAGGCTATGCCTTGACAAGGCACAGCCACTGATTTAAAACAGATGTTTTTTATCCAGGAGGCAATAGTGGGTCAGTGGCAAAAAATCACTTGATTATCACTCAAGAAGAAGTGTTCATTTTTCCGGTTTCCTTTGCTCAAGCTAGGCTGTGGTTCCTGGAGCAATTAGTACCGGGTAATCCTTTTTACAATGTAGCCACAGCAGTGCGTTTAACAGGTTCGCTGGACGTAGCTGCACTCGAGCAGACATTCAACGAAATCGTGCGACGTCACGAAGCGTTGCGTACCACCTTCAGGATGGTAGAGGAGCAACCTGTACAGGTAATTGCACCCAGCTTGATTGTGCCCCTGCCCCTAGTAGACCTGCAATTGCCAGGAACTGAACGGGAGGCCCAAGTGCAGCGGCTGATCACTGAGGAGTCAGAGCGTCCTTTCGATCTAGCCCAAGGTCCATTGCTGCGAGTGCAACTGCTGGTGCTGGACGCAGCCGAACATGTGCTGCTACTAACAATGCATCATATTATCGCCGATGGTTGGTCGATTGGGGTGCTGATGCGAGAATTGGGGGTGCTCTATGCTGCTTTTGCGACTGGACAGCCCTCGCCGTTACCGGACTTGCCAATCCAGTATGCCGACTTTGCCCACTGGCAGCGGCAATGGCTGGACAAAGAAGTGCTCTACACTCAACTAACTTACTGGCAGCAGCAGTTAGACGACCTGCCAGTACTAAATCTGCCCACCGACAGACCTCGCCCCGCAGTCCAGAGCTACCGGGGTGCAACTCAGGATCTAGAGCTACCGCAGCAGCTAACTCAGGCACTAGAGGAGCTGTGCCAACAAGCAGGGGTAACGTTGTTCATCACCCTGCTAGCGGCGTTCCAGACATTGCTCTATCGCTACACCGGGCTTGAGGATATTCCAGTAGGTTCACCAATTGCCAACCGCAACCGGAGTGAGATTGAGGGGTTGATCGGGTTTTTCGTCAACAGCTTGGTAATGCGCACAGACTTATCTGGCAACCCGACGTTTCGGGAATTGCTGGAGCGAGTCCGAGAGGTGGCATTAGGAGCGTATGCCCATCAAGACTTGCCGTTTGAAAGGCTAGTGGAGGAACTGCAGCCAGAGCGTGACTTGAGCCACATGCCGCTGTTTCAAGTGATGTTTGCGCTCCAGTCTGCCCCAACGCCAGCCTTGGAGTTCGTAGGCTTAAACCTGAAATTCTTAGAGATAGAAAGCACAACCGCGAAATTTGATTTGACCTTATCTATAGAAAACACTGAGCAAGGACTCAAAGGGTCATTAGAATACAACACTGAATTGTTTGATGGCGCCACCATTACCCGGATGCTGGCACATTTTCACAACCTGCTCTGGAGCATCATCG